>NZ_JBSXNI010000019.1:0-17180 GCF_056857555.1 Acinetobacter sp. L-24
TAGCCAAGTGAATGAGATCCATGCACGTGTAGCAGTCCTTAACAGATTTACGGAATTAGGTCGACCACTTACCCAAGTTACGCCTTAAATTTGGCTCAATTAGGGGCGCTTTGCATTTCAAATCTTTGTGCAACAAAGCCAATGTATATAAAAAATGGTTAAATAATTGCAAGGGGGGCTTTAAAACGTTTTAATCGTAAAGCATTTCCTAGTACAAATATTGACGAGAGAGCCATTGCACCAGCAGCAAATACAGGAGAAAGTAGCAGTCCAAATTGCGGATAAAGTACACCTGCTGCAATAGGAATCAGAGCTGCATTGTAAACAAATGCCCAAAATAAATTTTCACGAATATTGGTTATAGTCGCTTTGCTTAAAGCGATAGCATTTGGCACTCCTTTCAGGTTGCCAGACATCAAAACCACATCAGCAGCTTCAATAGCTACGTCTGTACCTGTACCTATTGCTAAACCAATATCTGCTTCTGCAAGTGCAGGGGCATCATTAATGCCATCTCCAACATATGCGAGTTTACCATATTGATTTTTTAATTTTTTAACGGCCTCTATTTTACCTTCTGGTAAGACTTCTGCAATAACCTCATCAATACCTAGTTTTTTTGCAATCGCTTGAGCTGTATGACGGTTATCACCTGTAATCATGGCAACCTTTAAACCTAACTGATGTAACGCTTCAATTGCAGCAAATGTTGATTCTTTAATTGGATCTGCTACAGCAATAATGGCAGCAAGTTTCTGGTCAATCGCAACATAGAGAGGGGTTTTTCCTTCTTCTCCCAAACGATCCGAAAATTGAGAAAAAACATTAGGATTCAAACCTAGTTTTTCCATATATCGATCTGCACCAATATGAACCAAATGTTCAGACACCGTTGCTTCTATTCCATAGCCCGTGACTGACTTGAAATCAGCAACAGGAGACAGAATTAATTCCTTATCTATAGCGGCTTGTACAATTGCTCGAGCAATAGGATGCTCAGACTTTGATTCAACGGCTGCCATAAGTGAAAGTACGGCATTGTATTCAAACCCTTCTAAGACATGCAGATCGGTTAAAATTGGTTTCCCTTCAGTCAGGGTCCCTGTTTTATCAACAGCAACCACTTTAGTTTCTTTGAGCAGCTGCAAAGCTTCCCCTTTACGGAATAAAACACCCATTTCAGCACCACGCCCAGTTCCCACCATGATTGATGTAGGCGTTGCAAGTCCCATTGCACAAGGACATGCAATAATGAGTACCGCAACTGCATTAACTAAGCTAAACGTTAGGGCTGGCTCAGGGCCGAAGATAAACCAAGTAATAAAAGTTAAAAGAGAGAGACCCATTACTACAGGTACAAACCACATGGTAATTTTATCAACCAATGCCTGAATAGGCAGCTTGGAACCCTGTGCCTGTTCAACCATTCGGATGATTTGAGAAAGCACTGATGAACTACCAACAGAGGTGGCTTTGATATTTAAGCTGCCACTTTGGTTAATTGTTCCTCCTACCACAGTAGAGCCTATCGTTTTTTCAACGGGCATAGGCTCGCCAGTAATCATGGATTCATCAATAAAACTTTGGCCGTGAATAACTTCACCATCGACAGGGATACGCTCGCCTGGTCTAATCTCTACAATCGTTCCTGTTTGAACTTCGGCAATCGGAACTTCTATCACCTGATTATTGAGCTGTATTCTGGCAACTTTAGGCTGCATTCCAACTAGATGTTGAATTGCTAAAGACGTTCGGCCTTTTGCCTTGGCTTCAAAAAATCTACCTAATAGAATTAAAGTGATAATAACCGCTGCAGCTTCATAATAAACATTGACCGTGCCTTGTGGCAGGACACTTGGAAAGAAAGTAGCAACCACTGAATAAAGATAAGCAGCCAATGTTCCTACAGCCACCAAGGAATTCATGTCTGGTGCTAAGCGGAATAAACTTGGGATGCCCTTTTTAAAGAAGCGTCGGCCTGGAAAAATTAATGCTACTGTGGTCAAGAAAAATTGCATTAACCAGCTATTTTGTTGGCCAATGTTATCCATCATAAACGTATGAAAGGCGGGAATCAGGTGTGATCCCATTTCTAAAATAAAAACGGGTAGAGTCAATAAGACTGACAAAATTAAATCTTTTTTAAGTTTTTCTAATTCAATATTTTTTTTATCTTGAAAGCTTTCCGTAGTTTGATGAACTGACTTTGCTTCAAACCCTGCTTTGGTGACAGCCTGAATTAACGAGTCACGAGTGACAGATGAGCTTGCCTGAATAGTCGCTTTTTCAGTAGCCAGATTTACATGAGCTGATTCCACACCCTCAACAGATTTTAAGGCCTTTTCTACTCGACCTACACAAGAAGCACATGACATACCCTCAATCGTAAGCTCTATTGGTTGCAGCGCTTCCACTTCGTAGCCTGCTTTTTCTACGGCTTTAATTAAAGTAGCGCGATCAAGTGGTTGATGCGCATAAATGACTGCTTTTTCGGTAGCCAGATTTACATGAGCCGATTCAACACCCTCAACAGATTTTAAAGCTTTTTCCACACGGCCTACACAAGAAGCACATGTCATCCCCTCAATCTCTAATGTTTCACTGTAGTGTGGCGTATCAGTCATTTCGGTACTCATATACGATCTCTATCATTTAGATATGCTGAGTTCTATATGCGAAGATCAGCTCGAACCAAGATTAGGGGGAATTCAGGGATTACTTTTATTTCAAGCAAGTACAGGTTTTATCTGTACGATGAGGAAAATAAGAGAGAGTAAAAGTGGTAAGGAATTCCCACTGTTACTCTAACAGAGATTAAGCAGGATCAGCTGTAAATCCACGCTCACTGAGAGTGGCAATGACTTGATCCTGACTCACCGTTGTGTTGATTTCAACAATACGGTTTTGTAAATCAATATCGAGTGAGGCATTCGAGTCGAGCTCTTTAATTGCGGTAGTAATGCCGCGTGCACAACCACCACAAGTCATATTAGCGATGTGAAATTTCATATGTTGCTCCTTTTTAACAAAACATTTGTTTAAAACATTAGAACAGTAACTCTAAACTTTCACCATACAACCAGCCTTTTTCTGAATCAGTTACTCGCTGTAACTTGGTCTGTTTACAACCTTACAGTTTTCTTCAGAGTATTCCAAAGAAGAGTGTTCTAATGACTACAGTAAAAGTACTTAACCAACATTAATGTGACTTTAAAATGACATTTTTGTCATCTACGATCACTCTGAAATTTATAAGATTAGTTATTTCAATCAATGGTAGTGAACTGAATAGATGAGACCGTTATGGGTTGAAGATAAGCTAAAAACCGGTGACTACCTTTATGTATAATGCCTCATGATGCGATTTTACTGTTCTGATTGTCGTAAGTTGGCAGTCCAGTAGAAACTTTATTGCTCAGCTACAAAAGATAAATGCAGTAATGTTAAATTTCCTCAATTCCCTTATTTTGAAATTCTCTTATTCAATACCCACGACAGTGGTTATATAGCCTGTTGTTAATAGAATTGATAGACCTAATAACATCTCAAATAAAATGGCATGACTAAGGTGTTTAGCGAATTTAGGATGTTGAAGACGCGGGGTGAAATACCATTTGTTGAAGGCAGCTAAAAGTAGAATACCTATAACAAAAAACATTTTAACCATGAAACCATAGCCATATGCAGTATTGATTAAGGTATTAAAATCTTTAATTAAAAGAAGAGCTACACTAGCGCCACAGGCGATTAATATCCCAACAATGAAAGCAGCAATACGTCCAAATACATGCATGCGATCTTTTAAAGGTAAACCACTTATTTCCCGGCTGGTTTTCCATAACGGATATAAAGACCCCATCCATAACGACATAACTAGAATATGGATTGATAATAAAATTTGAGCAAGTAAGGTTAAATTAGCGACATGTCCGAGCTGGGAAAAACTAAAAATAATCGGGATAAGTAAAATACAAAATATTGAACTTTCAATTATAGAAAAATGACCTTTGTTCCTGTTAAGTTTAACCACCATGAGAAGAAGTAAAAGAGCAAAACTAATAGAACGAAGAACGTATATATACCCCGTCGGAGTATTAACCAATATATTAATATACGTGGGGTCCACCATACCTGTAATACCAGTATTGGCAAAACTACCAATCAGAATAAAAAATCCCAAGGTACTGGAAATTAGGCCTAATCCAGCGCCAATTGTAATATATTTAAGAATCGATTCTTTTAGTTCAAGATATTGTCTAAGTAAAAAATAGCAAAAGGCTCCACCAACGACAAAAGCTACACTTAAATATAAAATAACCTTAGTTAACCAAGTGGCCCACATCCAATATTCAGAAATCATTATTTTTGTCCATTCTAGAACAACATGCCAGCACCTCACTGACATGTTGAAAGGTAATCAATTCTTATTTAGTTGATTTGATAGTGAAACTATATTCACCATTCATGTTGTGACCATCTTTCCCCATTGTTGTCCAGACAACGGTATATTTATCTTTTTTCAGTTTCGGAAGAGCGACATCAAAGGATTTCTTTAAGTCATGAGTAACTTTATATTTTAAAGGAACATCTCTTCGCTGAGCATCCAGTAACTTAATATTCATCAACATAACCTCTGCACCAAAGTTAAGGGTCAAGTTCTTTGGTTGACTAAGGATAGATGCATTTTCCGCAGGAATCGCACTCACTAAACTCACATGAGCGAACGTAGTTGTAGTAGCCACAATCATCGTTGCAGCTACTACAACATTACGTAGAGCAGTCATTTTATTTTGAAATAATTTCATTTACGTTTCCTCTTGATTCGTTAGTTCATTAGAGATGACTTTATAAAATCTATATTTAATGAGACCACATCATCTCCTCTTATATTTCAATTATTAGTGAGAGACAGAAACAGAGCGATGACTTCAAAATTACATTTTTGTCATTTTTAAAATTTAAAATCTTTAACTATTAAAATAATCTTATTGAAAAATAATGATCATTTAACAAACAAATTATGTAGGTGGTTGATTTATGAAATGTAGTAATCATTTTGTCTAAGAAAATAGTAGCTATTTAATTTTTTATATTTTAGTTTAAATATAAACATGTTATGTTTAATTTGATCTAATATAAATTTGTGGGCTAAGCACATGACTCAAACACGTCCAAGAATGACCAAATTATTTGAACAGCTTGGTTTAGCTTCTACTGAAGAAGCAATTGCAAAATTCATAGAGAGCCATCAGCTAGCTGGAGATGTTTTTTTAACACAAGCAATTTTTTGGACTGATGCTCAACGTCATTTTTTAGAAGAAAAACTACACTCTGATGGTGAATGGACGACAGTGATTGATCAATTAAATGAGTCTTTACATGAAAATTCAGTAAAATAATTTTCCGTTAGTATTAAGGATCTACATTCTTCCCTGCATTGAATACAACTCATTCATACAGTAGTACTGTTTTGGAGATGGAATCTCTATTATATAAGTAGTAGATTCCTTACTCTGAAATTTGGATTATAAACCCTAATATTAAAAATAATCTTCTTTACCTTCTATCGGCTTTGTTGCATAAATATGTAAGCATCTGATTTAAATAAATTTAATTTTGGATCAAAAAATAATCAAAACTTCTAAAATCATATAGTTATGAAATCTTTGTGCAACAAAGCCCCTTCTATCTAATAAATATACCAATAAGTTTAATAATTAAATTATCCACCCTTTTTTCTATAAAAAACTATTTTGATCAACTGTATTTTTTCTTTAAAGGAATAACAGTGTAAATTACATTAAAAATGTGTCTCTAACTAGCCTTGGAGTCATCTAATCATTTCATTTTTATTTTTTTAAGCACATAAAATCATAACAACTTTAATAGTTTTAAAAGATTAATATTAAATAAAATTTTTGTCATCTCAGCATAGACTATATATTTCGAGAAGATCTCAAAATTACATTTTTGTCATTTTTAAAAATAATTAATTAATAGTGCTAAAATTTTTAAGAGAGACAGAGAATAACCAAAAATTTCATCAGTTTAGTAGTCAAATTCCTAGACTCTGTTCAGTACTAAAACATAGCTTTTACTTCCAAATTATTTAAAGGAAAAAATTATGATGAAATTCAAAAACATTTTTTTGGGCTTATGTATCGCAGCCGCGTCATTGAATACATTTGCACAGCAATCCGATGAACACAAAGATCACCACCCTGAAAAAACAGCACCATCTGCAGTAACAATTAAGCAAACAGTTACCAGCACCACTGCTACAGATAAAATGGCTGCAATGGATCAACACATGAAGGCGATGCAAGCCATGCATGAGAAGATGATGGCTGCAAAAACCCCACAAGAACGTCAGAAACTTATGGCTGAGCACATGAAACTCATGCAAGGAGGTATGAGTATGATGAAACAGATGGGCAGCCAAAGCATGAATGCAAATATGGCTGACCGTCAGCAGATGATGGAAAAACGTATGGACATGATGCAATCCATGATGCAGATGATGATGGACTGTATGCCTCCGTCAGCAACTAAATAGTTACCCATGAATTAGGGGTAAGCACCATGAATCACCAACACCAAGAAAATAATTCAGTACCTAACTTCTGGTCTACACGTTATGCCATTGGTCTAATCGTGCTGGGTGGTATCGCAGCTTATTTTCTATTAACGGAACATTTAGCCCACGTTATCGGTGCTTTGCCTTATTTATTCCTTTTAGCGTGTCCACTGATGCATATTTTTATGCATGGTGGTCATGGGCATAACCACTCGCAGCAAAAAAAATCCGATATATCTGATAACAAAAAATAGCTCTTATCAGGAGATCCATCATGAATCATGCGGAATCGGCTTATGGTTTATGGACGCTGGTTATCATTAACTCAGCAGTTTTTATCATGTTCGCTTTCAGTTTTTTTAGACCTTCCACTGCGCGCGATTGGCGTACATTTGGGGCCTTTTCGGCTTTTATCATTGCTCTATTTGTCGAAATGTATGGTTTTCCTTTAACCATTTACCTGTTATCTGGTTGGCTTCAAACTCGCTTCCCTCAACTTGACTTACTTTCTCATAATGCAGGTCACTTGTGGTCAACGCTATTAGGTGAAAAAGGTGATCCACATTTTGGCATTTTGCATATCGCCAGTTACGTTTTCTTGGGCTATGGATTTTACCTGTTATCAACGTCATGGCACGTGCTGTACAACGCGCAACGTCAGCATTCTTTAGCGATCACAGGCCCTTATGCACGTATACGTCACCCACAATACGTGGCTTTTGTGATGATCTTGCTGGGTTTTTTATTGCAATGGCCAACTTTACTGACACTGATTATGTTTCCAATCCTACTCTTAATGTACAGCCGCTTGGCAATTAAGGAAGAGGCTGAAATGAGTAAACAGTTTGGCGCTGTCTATGACAGCTATGCTCAACAGACTCCGAGATTTATTCCAAAATTCGGCCATAAAACCACTTTTCCATAAGAGAATTATTTATGTCAGATCAAAAAAATCATAACCAGGACCATATGGCACAGGCTACAACAGACGTACTGAAAGACCCAGTCTGTGGTATGACCGTCACTGAAGAATCGAAATACCATGAGGAATTTAAGGGGAAAACTTACTTTTTTTGCAGTGATAAATGTCAATCAAAGTTTCATAGCAGCCCGGTGCAATATATCGCTAAACCCGCAACGACGACTGCCGATGCACATACACAGCATCATCAGACTGTTCAACACGTTAATGCGGCAAGCACAACAGGTACGACCATCTATACATGCCCAATGCATCCAGAAATCAGGCAAGATCATCCTGGAAACTGTCCTAAATGCGGAATGACACTGGAGCCACTCATTCCTGAATTAGAGGAAGATGAGAATCCGGAGTTACGTGATTTCCGCCGACGCTTCTGGTGGACACTGCCATTGACCATCATCGTGACTTTTTTGGCGATGTTTGGTCATCAAATGAACCTGTTCAATATGGCTGTTCAGAGCTGGATTGAACTGGTGTTGTCACTCCCAATTGTACTTTGGGCAGGTTGGCCATTTTTTTCCCGGGGTTGGCAATCGGTTGTGAATCGCAGCCCGAACATGTGGACGCTGATTGGTTTGGGCACTGGAGCTGCATTTATTTATAGTGTGGTCGCAACCATTGCACCGCAAATCTTCCCAGACTCATTTATTTCCATGGGTCGTGTCGCTGTTTACTTTGAAGCTTCAGCGGTCATCATTTCATTGACCCTACTGGGACAAATATTGGAGTTAAAAGCACGTTCGCAAACTTCTGCTGCAATTAAGTCACTCCTTGGGCTCGCTCCTAAAACAGCTCGCCGAATCCTGCCTGATGGAACTGAAGAAGATGTTCCTCTAACGCATGTCCATGTAGGAGATTTACTCAGAATTCGCCCAGGTGAAAAAGTGCCTGTGGATGGTGTAATCACTGAAGGAAGTAGTTCAGTGGATGAATCGATGCTGACAGGTGAACCTTTACCGATCACTAAACGCATCGGTGATAAAGTCATTGGTGCTACCCTGAATACCAATGGTTCCCTAATCATGCGTTCAGAGAAAATTGGTTCAAGTACCATGTTATCCCAGATCGTACAGATGGTGGCGCAAGCTCAACGATCGAGAGCACCAATGCAACGCATGGCTGATCAGGTTGCAGGTTGGTTTGTCATGGCTGTAGTAGCCATTGCCTTGCTTACCTTCTTTGGATGGGGACTGTTCGGCCCAGAAGAGTCGAGCTGGGTTTATGCATTAATCAATGCTGTGGCAGTACTCATTATTGCCTGTCCTTGTGCACTAGGCTTGGCAACTCCAATGTCTATCATGGTTGCAACGGGTCAAGGTGCTACTCATGGTGTGTTGTTCCGCGATGCAGCAGCCATTGAGAATCTACGCAAGATTGACACACTAATCATCGATAAAACAGGTACGTTAACTGAAGGACGCCCTGTATTCGATCGTGTGGTTGCCGCATCAGGTTTCGATGAATCTGAAGTATTACGTTTAGCCGCCAGTCTTGATCAAGGCAGTGAACACCCGCTAGCCGAAGCGATTGTAAACGCAGCACACGAACGTGGCCTGCCTCTTGAAACACCAGATAATTTTGAATCAGGCTCAGGGATTGGTGTTCGAGGTCAAGTGGGCGATCGTCAGTTAGCTTTGGGCAACACAGCACTGATGGAGCAATTAGGTATCTCGGTACAATCTCTGATTCCGCAAGCCGAAGAGCTGCGTTCAGAAGGTGCAAGTGTGATGCATCTAGCCATCAATGGTGAATTGGCCGGCCTGCTTGCAGTATCCGATCCCATCAAAAAAAATACCCCAGAAGCACTTGCCACCCTGAAGGAAGCGGGTCTACGTATCGTGATGGCAACAGGAGATGGTCTCACCACTGCCCGTTCAGTCGCAGCACGTCTAGGCATTGATGAGGTACATGGCGAAGTCAAACCCGCAGATAAACTAGAACTGGTCAGCAAATTGCAGAAGGAAGGTCGCATCGTGGCTATGGCTGGTGATGGCATCAATGATGCACCAGCCTTGGCTAAAGCTGATGTCGGTATCGCTATGGGAACCGGGACTGATGTTGCAATGAATAGTGCCCAAGTTACGCTGGTCAAGGGAGATTTACGAGGGATTGCTGTTGCCCGTTCACTTTCGGAAGCTACTGTCGGCAACATGAAACAGAACCTCATGTTTGCTTTCCTTTACAATGCTTTGGGTATCCCTATCGCGGCTGGCGTACTATATCCATTTACCGGTTGGTTGTTGTCACCGATGATTGCCGCCTTGGCTATGAGTTTGAGTTCAGCTTCAGTCATCACCAATGCCCTTCGCCTGCGACATAAAAAGCTATGATAGAGAGTCTTTTTCTTCCACCAGATGTATCAGGCCTGATTGCAGCACTTGCCATCGGCCTGCTCATTGGTTTAGAACGAGGATGGAATGATCGTGAACTGCCAGAAGGCAGCCGAGTAGCAGGCCTACGTACCTTCACATTGACAGGATTACTCGGAGGAGTGCTCGGTCATTTACAGCCAAACTTTGGGCCTTGGCCACTAGTCGCAGCCGTATTAGGGCTTTCCCTTTTACTTACGGTATCCTACGCGCGTACCGCAAAACTTTCCGGTAATCTAAGCGCTACCACGACGATCGCGATGCTGTTGACATTAGTTCTAGGTGCATATGCATCCCATGGTAATGTTACTTTAGCATTAACAGCGGCTGTCATCGTGGCTGTATTTTTGGATCTCAAGCCAACCTTACATGGTTGGTTACGCTTGATCGAACATCGTGAATTAACCGCATCCCTGCAGTTGCTGGTACTTTCTGTCGTTATATTACCCTACTTACCCAATACGGGTCTGGGACCTTTTGCTGCATTAAATCCTTACCAGTTATGGTGGGCAGTGATCCTGATTGCCGGACTCTCTCTGGCAGGTCATTTTGCCATGCGGCTTACCGGTTCAGAAAGAGGCATATTCTGGACAGGTCTATTGGGTGGTTTGGCATCGTCTACAGCTGCAACTGTCGCACTGGCACGCTATACACGCCAGCACCCCGTCATGGTCAGTGCTGCTATTTCTGGAACATTGGCTGCCTGTGGCATCATGTTTTTTCGTATGGTTGTGCTGATAGGCGTCATTGAGCCAGCATTGCTAAGCACTTTTGGTGGTGCAATGATGATTGCGGGAATCCTTCTGCTGGGTATGGCATTGTGGAGACAACGCCAAATTACCAGCGCTGAAAACAACGATCGAACAATAGAAGCAATGGCTCCTTTTGATCTTGGGACAGCATTCAGCTTCGCTGCTTTCCTGGCTGTCATGGCAGTCTTGGTCCCGGCAGCAAAACAATGGTTGGGCACCAGCGGCATCTTCGTATTATCGACTATTTCTGGGCTAGCAGACGTAGATGCTATTTTAGTCTCACTTGCCCGCCTGCATAGTACTGAAGGCTTAACAACAAATGTGGCTGCTGTCGCGCTAGGGCTGGCCACACTGAGCAACATGTTAAGCAAAGCGACAATTGCATGGATGACAGGGGGGGCACAGTTTGGCCGAGCTATCATATTTGGCTACACAATTGCCATGATAGGTGCTGGCGTAGCTCTGGCTCTCAGTTTGAGCTTTATGTAAGGTCAACTCGGGTAAATGGAAGATGTTCAAAAAATGAGTTAAAATGATTCCCCTTGCATGGATTCACTTTGAAAAACAATGGTAAAAATGATTCGACCATTGAGGGATTCAGCCTGGATGGTCGCCCCAAGCATATCAAGAATAGATTTTGTTATCGCGAGCCCTAAGCCGGTTCCTTCTTCTGTTCTTTGTCTAGATGCATCTGTTCGATAAAATCGATCAAATAACCTGGATAGTTGTTCAGGAGAGATTTCAGGGCCTTCATTTTCAATTGAAAATATTGTGTTATCTAAATTCTGTTGAAGTTTTATGCGTATTGTAGAATTCTTATTTCCATATTTAACTGCATTAGATAATAGATTGCTGAGTGCTCGACGTAACATAGCAGGATCACCTTTGACATTTCCAGATCCTGTTTGTTGAAGCGTCATATTTTTTTCGGCAGCTAGCGCATCATAGAAATCAAATAAGGCTGTAACTTCTTTAACCAGGTCAATATTCTGTAAGTTCTGTAATTTTAGGCCATGTTCTGCTTTTGCCAAGAAAAGCATATTGGATACCATTCGAGCCAAACGTTCTAATTCTTCTAAATTAGAAAATAGTATTTCTTGATAAGTACCAATATCTCGGTTACGGGCAAGACATACTTGAGTTTGAGTCATTAAGTTATTAATCGGTGTTCTAATTTCATGCGCTAAATCAGATGAAAAATCGGAAAGCCTTTCTAAAGCTGATTCTAGTCTGTCGAGCATATCATTGAAGGCAATTGCTAATGATTTTAGTTCTGTTGGTGTGTGCTCAACTTCTAAACGTTCTGAAAGATGTTGGGCAGAAATGCCTTCTGCGACCTTAGCCATTTTTTGCACGGGTCTTAAACCTCTCCAGGTTGCAAACCAGCCTAAAAACATTAAACAAATCGTACCGGCTAAACCAATGTAAAAAAGTTGACGCTTAAAATCATTTAAAAAATGTAGATGTTCAGATGTATCGATCCCCACAATAATGCGTACAGATTGTATCTCAGTATTTTTGTTTATATCCGTGTTGTAGATCATGCCACGATAAGTCTTATCCTGAATTTTCCATTTAATCCATGAATTATTTGCTGACTTGGTTAAGTGTTGAGTATTAATTGTTGAAGGTGCTGAACTAAATAAAACTTTACCTGTCGGTCGTTCTATTTGAACCATAAGATCATGGTGTCCAACTAAAGCGTCTCTCAAATAAAGATTAAGTTCTGGAGAGTTTTTAGGATTCTGTTGGATAAGATTCTGAATCAGCTGGATTTTACCTTCTAATTGGGTACGGTCTTGAGTCTCAAAATGATGCATTACTAATTTATTTATGAACAAACCCATAATAATTAGAATGAAAATAGTAGATAATGAGAAAATGATACCGATCCGGAAACTGATCGCTCTGAATAAATTATTATTCATCCTCTACCTCTAGTACATACCCCATTCCTCGAATATTCTGAATTAATTTGGGAGTAAAGTTACTGTCAACTTTACTTCTTAATCGTTTAATAGCGACTTCAACGACATTCGTATCACTATCAAAATTCATATCCCAAATTTGAGAAGCAATCAGCGCTCTTGGTAAAATTTCACCTCGTCTACGCATAAAAAGTTCCATAAGCGCGAATTCTTTTGCCGTCAGATCAATGCGTTGACCCGCTCGCGTTACCCGACGTTTTCTCAAATCAAGTTCTAAATCAGCAATCTTAATAATATTACTATCTTCTCTTTGTTGCCCTCGTCTAAGGAGCGTTTTTATTCGAGCTAGAAGCTCTGCAAAAGCAAAAGGCTTAACTAAATAATCATCAGCGCCTAGCTCTAATCCTTTTACTCGATCTTCGATTTGATCTCGGGCGGTAAGAAAAAGAATGGGCATTGTTTTACCGCTGCTACGAATATCATTGATAATATTCCAACCATTTAGTCCAGGTAACATCACGTCTAAAATAATTAAGTCATACTCTTCAGAAAGAGCTTGATGTTTACCCGTTAACCCATCTGTAACCCAGTCCGTAATATAGCCAGCTTCGGATAAACCTTGCTTGAGATAATCACCAGTTTTTTGTTCATCTTCAACTAATAGTATTCTCATTTCCGAATCCTAAGTCATTCATTAAAACTATAATAACGTTATAAAACATCTGATCGAGATAGATTACAAAAATGTCATTTTCAAGTCACTTAGATGTTCAGTGCTTCACTTTATTGTAGTAGCAAGAAATTAACTTTTAGAGAAACTTATGAAAACTGTAGTGCGTCGTAGTCTAACAATTTTAATGTGTGCTGGAACTTTAATTGCTGGTACTCAATCTTGGGCAAAAGATGTATCAACCTCAAGTGCCACTAAAACGGTAAAAGCACAGAAACCTTGTACAAAACCTTGTAAAATGGAAAAAGATGACAAGACTCAGCAAGATCATAGTCAACATCAGTCTCCTAACTCATCTGACATGTCAAAAATGGATCATTCTATGATGAATATGGACCATTCTAAAATGGATCATTCAAAGATGAATATGCCTGGTAGCAATAAATAATTTTATAAATAGCGAGAAAGAAGTATTAAAGTTTATACTAAATATTTGCTTTATTACTTCAATCTTGACCTTTCTAAAGGTGAGATAGAATGTCAAAAAAGTTAAGTCATGTACTCTTAATTGGAGTTGGTTTATTTTCATCAACTTGGGTAATGGCGGCAGTTAAAGAATATGATTTAACAATCGCTGAACAAACTGTAAATATCACAGGAAAACCGCTAAAGAGAATTACCGTTAATGGTAAATTCGTTGCACCACTTCTTGAATTTGAAGAAGGTGATGAGGCCGTTATCCGTGTTCACAATAAGTTAAAAAATCAGGACTCTTCAATCCATTGGCATGGCTTATTATTACCTGGAATTATGGATGGTGTACCTGGATTTAACAAATTTAATGGCATTGCCCCTAATAAAACTTATGAATATAAGTTTAAAGTCCGCCAAAATGGTACTTATTGGTATCATTCACATAGTAAAGGACAAGAACAAGACGGTTTATATGGTGCTTTTGTTATTTATCCTAAAGATAAAACTCCACTAACAGCTGCTGAAAAAACCGATAAAGATTACGTTGTTTTGCTTTCTGATTTTCATAATTCAACAAGTGATCAAATTATGAAAAATCTTAAAAAAGAAGCAGATTACTATCAGAACCGTCGCGAAACAGTATTCGATGTATTAAAACAAGTTAAACGTGATGGATTAAAGGCAACTTGGCAAGACCGCTCTATGTGGAATCAGATGCGGATGTTGAAAACAGATATGTCCGATGTGACTGGTTATACATTTTTAATGAATGGCAAAACACCTCAGCAAAACTGGACCGGTAACTTCAAAGCTGGTGAAAAAGTTCGCCTTCGTTTTATTAATGCTTCCGCTATGTCATTCTTTGATGTACGCATTCCAAACCTAAAAATGACTGTAGTCAGTGCTGATGGTCAACCTGTAAAGCCCGTTCCTGTAGATGAGTTCCGTATTGGTACTGCTGAAACCTATGATGTCATTGTGGAACCAAAACAAGCACATTACCAAATTGAAGCTGAATCTATTGATCGTACCGGTTTTTCAGTGGGAACATTACATGAAGAAAGCAGCCCAGCAGTCAAACAAATTGAGATGCCTAAATCTCGCCCTCGTGCTTTATTAACTATGGAAGATATGGGGATGAGCCATGACATGTCATCTATGAAAGATATGAATCACGATATGTCTTCTATGAAAGGTATGGATCATGATATGCCGATGAATAGCGCTACTGTTAAGGCGGCTTCAGACAAGAATGATAATACCGTATTTGGATGGGCAAATGCTTCAACACCTGAAGGTAATAAAGCATTGCAATATAGTGATTTGCAATCGTTAGATCCTCAAAAAGACACTCGTGCAGCTGAACGTGAAATAGAGATCCGTCTTGGTGGAAACATGGAGCGTTATATTTGGACAATAAATGGTAAAAAATTTAATGAAGCCGACCCACTAGTGGTGAAGTATGGTGAACGTATTCGCTTAAAATTTGTCAATGACAGTATGATGGCTCACCCAATGCACTTACATGGCATGTTTATGCAGCTTGAGAATGGTCAGGATCCAAGCAATATGCCAAACAAACATACGGTAATTGTTCCACCTGGGAAAACGATAACCACTCTACTCACAGCTGATGAGTTAGGTGAGTGGGCTATTCATTGTCACCTGCTTTACCATATGAGTGCAGGAATGATGAATAAACTCATTGTAGCTCAAGTGGAAGATGGTAATTCTACAAAGACTGTTCCTCAGTCCCAAGTAAATGAGAAGGGAGTAAATCCACATGCACATCACTAATAATTTGTTTTCAAAAACAACTTTGATGATTGCGCTATTTGGATTATCAAATCTAACGTTCGCTAAAAATGAAACTCCTGTACAAGACAGTAATATTACAAAAAATATGAAAATTCTTTTACAGGAATCTGGAGGATTAAAGTATTCCCTTCAAGAGCGTTATCCAGAATATTATTCAATGGAAAATGCGGATATGGGGGATAAGAGTGTCCAGATTGCGCTTGAGAACTCTAACTCACCTCATGACAATCATCTTAAAGAACATGGTGGACAAATTTATCAAACGACAAAATTTGAAAATGAATGGATGGTTGATGAAGACGGTAAGGGCAACCTAGGAACAAAGTTTGAAACTTTAATTGGAACAGATGAAAATCGTCTATTTATTGAAGCCAATTCGGAAAAGTCAGAAAGTAATGATCCAAAATATGCTGTATCAGCACTTTATAGCCGTAACGTAGCCCCATTTTGGGATGTACAAGCTGGGGTAAGATATAGTGAAGATAAAAATAACAGCAGCAGCGATCGAGTGGATGGGGTTATTGGTATATTAGGTCTAGCTCCTTATTTCTTTGAAACACAAGCATATCTTTATGGCGGTGAGAATAATTTTTGGGGAGCAAGTTTTGAATTAGAACGTGATTTGCTTTTAACTCAGAAACTTATTACTCAACCTTATATCGAAGCAGATGTAATATTTAGCGATGATTCTAACTATGCTGCAAAATCAGGTTTATCAGAACTTAAAACTGGTATCAAAACCCGATATGAGATTACTAAGCGAATTAAACCTTTCATTGATGTTGCTTACCAATATGAAAAAGGACAGAAAGCCACTTCTATGCAAGAGGCAACAGAGTCTGAAAAGGGATGGAAATATGGTGCAGGTATCGAATTAGTTTTTTAAAATAATATGACTTGGAATCATGAATGGTAGCTTCGGCTACTATTCATGAATTATTACTATTTATTTTCGAATCTGTAAAACTAAAAAAGCTTAATTTTTGGTCTATTTTTATGCAGTGGTTAAAAACATGCTTATCGCTGTTTTTATCGTTTGCTATTCTTTTAGTAGGATCGGCTGCTACTACTTCGTCTGTACATCATCGGTGTTTAATGCCATCTGAATAGATGCATGTGGCATAGCCGTCTTCATCGATTTGAATCCTAAAGTGGCCCTAATGATCCGCTTTAGCTTGCCATGATTACATTCGATCACGTTATTTTTATACTTAACCTGCCTGTGCTCAAGATCTGGTGGACATTTTCTTTCCCATTTTAACCGTGACAAAGCACCTCCATATGTGTGCTTTATCTGTATCTATCACTTGTGGGGCCTTCCTTTGCCAGAAGATGCGGATACTGAGCATCCAAAAGTAAAAGAACTGCATGAGCTTCTTGCATGGTCTGAAGGTATGGTCTGGTGTTCACCTGAACGTCATGGTTCTATGAGTTCCATTTTTAAATCACAAATAGACTGGATTCCACTTGCAGGAGGGGCAATCCGTGCTACCCAAGGTAAAACTCTTGCCTTGATGCAAGTCAGTGGCGGATCACAGTCATTTAACAGCCTGAACCAGATGCGTATTTTGGGGCGGTGGATGCGGATGATCACCATTCCAAATCAGTCT
>NZ_JBSXNI010000020.1:0-21565 GCF_056857555.1 Acinetobacter sp. L-24
GAGTGGATTCATTGCAGCCGGCGTACGTACAAAACGTACATCTTTTGGTAATTTTTTCAACCAGCCCTGCATATGTGGTTCAAGCGCGAAACAGTGACCACAGCCGTACCAGAAGAATTCACGTACCTCAATTCTGCCCGGCTTTTCGACTTTGACTGGTTTTGCAACCACCTGATAGTCCTGACCTGCCACAAAATTGGCCATAGCATTGCCTGAAAAGGCCAAAACAGATGCGGCAACAGCGCCTAAAAGGAATTTTTTCATTCGGATTATCGTCCTCTAAATCATTATGCTTAGTTTATGTGTTCACTATAAATCAATTATGCCGGTTTCGTTTTCATTCTGTGAACTTTTTTGCTGCTTTTATCGCTTTTTCTGCCAGAATCGCTACACTAAACCATCGGACTGATTTTCAAGGTTTTAAATCAGTTTCTCTGGCCATTCGGCACATACATATTTTTAGCTAATCACGACTGATTGAGGTGACACCGATGTCGCAATTGAATGTTGATCCACAAGAAATTGCCAAGTTTGAAGCATTTGCAGCTATATGGTGGGATCAGCATTCCGAGTTCCGCCCCTTGCACATGATTAATCCACTGCGTTTAAACTGGATTGATGAACATGCCGGAGGCTTAAGCGGCAAAAAAGTGTTGGATGTCGGCTGTGGCGGTGGCATTCTGGCCGAAAGCATGGCGCGACGTGGTGCCAATGTGCTCGGAATTGATATGGGCGCAGCCCCTTTAAATGTGGCACGCATCCATGCTGAACAGGAAGGCGTAAGCAATATTGAATATCGTCAGGTGCCGGTCGAGCAACTGGCAGAGGAACAGGCTGGCCAATATGACATCGTGACCTGCATGGAAATGCTAGAGCATGTGCCAGATCCGGCATCGATTATTCAGGCCTGTCATAAACTGGTCAAGCCAGGTGGTCATGTATTCTTCTCGACCATTAACCGTAATCCAAAGTCCTATTTATTTGCCATTATTGGGGCAGAATATGTCTTGCGCATGCTGGCCAAAGGCACCCACGATTACAGCAAATTTATCAAGCCGTCCGAACTGGCACATGACATTCGCAACTCGGGTTTAAAGCTTAAAGACATGACCGGTCTGCACTATAATCCGCTGACCAAGCGTTATTGGCTGGCACCGAATGTTGATGTGAACTATATGGTCTATACCGTGAAAGATAGCGCAGCAGAGACCACAGCATGAAAGCCGTTTTATTTGACCTCGATGGTACCCTGATTGATACCGCTGCCGATTTTATCCGGATTATCCAGCAGATGTGCCATGAAGAAGGCCGCCCACTGGTTGCACCCGAGCTGATTCGTACCCAGGTCTCCGAAGGCGCTCGCGCTATGGTGAAACTGGTTTATCCGGAACTGCAACTAGAAGATCCGGTCTTTCTGCAACACCGTCAGCGCTTTCTGGACATGTACGGCGCAGATATTGCGGTCGATACCGATCTGTTTGACGGCATGTATCCTTTGTTGGAACAGCTAGAGGAAAATGACATTCCTTGGGGCATTGTGACCAATAAACCGCGCTGGCTCAGTGAGGCTTTACTGCAAGCACTGAACTTGAGTGAACGCTGTGCGGTGTTGGTATGTCCAGAAGATGTCACTCGGACCAAACCTGATCCTGAACCAATGTATCTGGCAGCCCAGCAACTGAATCTTGCCGCGGAAGACTGTATCTATGTCGGAGATCATCCACGAGATATTGATGCCGGCCGTCATGCCCAGATGCTGACCATTCTGGCTGCTTATGGTTATTTGCCATTGCAATACAAAGACGATTTAAACGCCTGGCAGGCCGACCATATCGTGCATACTGTGCCAGAATTACATCAATTGATTCAGACACTAGTACTGAAGCAGCATACTGCGGTATCTTGAACGCTTAACACTAAATAATAAGAAGTGAGGAGGTAGATAATGAAATATTCAGCATATCAACCTCGCCCCGATCTGCTCAAGGATCGTATCATCCTAATCACAGGTGCGGGCGATGGCATTGGACGTGCAGCAGCAATCAGTTATGCCTTGCATGGCGCAACTGTGGTGCTGCATGGGCGTACCTTAAACAAGCTCGAAGTCATTTATGATGAAATTGAAAGTTTGGGTGCGCCGCAACCTGCCATCTTGCCGCTACAACTATCGAGTGCGTCAGAACGTGATTATGAGCTTTTGCTCGATACGCTAGACCGTCAGTTTGGTCGTCTGGACGGCATTCTGCACAATGCCGGCATTTTAGGCGAACGGGTTCCCTTGGCGGATTATCCGGTCAACGTCTGGGATGATGTGATGGCGGTCAATCTGCGTGCACCCTTTGTCATGACCCAGGCCCTGCTGCCGCTATTATCCAAATCTGAACATGCTTCAGTGGTTTTTGCCAGCTCAGGTGTAGGCCGCGAAGCCCGCGAACGCTGGGGTGCGTATTCGGTTTCTAAAATTGCTATTGAAGCGGTAAGCCAGTTATTTGCCAAAGAGCAGGTACATCCGAATATCCGTTATAACTGCATCAATCCCGGGGCAACGCGGACTGCCATGCGCGCCAAGGCCTATCCGAATGAAGATCCGAAAACCCTGCCTACCCCCGATTCAATCATGCCGGCTTATCTATATTTGATGGGTAATGACAGCCTGCATATGAATGGCCAGAGTATTGATGCACAGGATTAAATTATTCTGTCTGTCATTCAGGGAGCAATCGCTCCCTTTTTATTTCATTTTTAGTCATATTCAGCGCATAAATCTTAAGTAAGTTCACCCCGCTCGCATTGAGTTTCATTAAAATAACAGCATACTAAGCCCCACTATATTTCACTCGAGTGCATCATGACTGAATTAAACAATATTACGGTGACCCATTTAGACGATGGCATGGTGTCGCTGCTGATTGATCAACAGCCTATTTCAGAGAAATACGGCACCAAGTTTGAAGCCAGTATCGTGGATGACATCAAAGCACTCGAAAATGCTCAGAAACTCAAATTGTTCGAGCAATTTGTATTTTCACATCAGGATCTGAATTTTGAACATGCCTATTATTATGTGACTGGCATTGAAAAATTAGACGACAGTTATCGTCTGGCCAAGCATTTTGTTTATCGCATTAAAATTGAAGGTCAGCCAGAAATCGAACATGTCATCAGCAATCAGGGCAAAGCCATGACGGCCGAGGATGTACGTGCCTTTATTCAGGCGCATGTGCAGAAATCACTCAACGATTATACTGACCTGAACTACGCTTATTAAAAGTCGGGTCATTTAATAATCTTGGGCACTTTTCGATAAAGTGCCCTTTTTTTCTTAAAATCCTGCAAAAAATAACAATAAATCGGATTTACATATTAAATATATAAAATTATACGGTTTTCCAAATTAAACTGATTGGACTATGCTTTCTTGAATCACAGATAGATCAAATCAGGAGCGCAGCATGGCTGACCAAAAACGTAAAATTGAAACAATTCACCGGATTGAACAGTTGCAGTTATCTGAAGCATTGATTGTGGCACTCGATGACGCCCTACAAGCTGAATCCGTGGCTGACGCGATTCAGTCCTTACAAGGTTTGGCAGAGCAATGGAATTAATCTCAAACTAAACCGGCAAAATTCTTTGTCGTTTCATTAAATCATGAACTTTTTTCTCGCTGACTCAATGCTGTTTTTTTGAGCTAAATCATCGATTTTCGCTTGCATGTTGGCCCTTGCTTTGATGAGATAAGGACATGGCTCGGTAGGCTACTTTATAGAAGTGATGCCGTCGCATATAGTCATGTAAAAACATGACATCATCATAATATCTCTGCATTTGTTATAAAAATTGTGCCTGTTCTTCACAGTTTCTCTGCAATTTTTCCGTACATTAGGTGCTGTAGAAGATGAACAATTTAATGAGGGTTCAACATGAAAAAGGTTTTGGTGGCACTGGCAATTTCTTGCAGTACATTCATGCTGAGCAATGTCGTCATCGCTGCCCCTCATTTCAATGATGAATCCCGTATGGATTCACGTCATGGTCATGACAAGAAGAAAGCCCGTGAGTTCCGAGAGGAAGATCAGCAGGATAACCGCCGTATGCGTGAAGAACGCGGGGTGAAACGCCTGCAACAGTTACGCTGGCAGCCGGGTTATGTGATGCCGCAGCATTATCGTGGCAATGGCTATAAAGTTGAATATAAAGACCATCGCCTGCCTCGACCTGACCGCAAGCAGCAATGGTACAAAGTCAATAATGACTACATTCTGGTGGATTCTGAAAACAACAGCATTATCCGCATCGTGGGTGACTAGTTCATAAGTGCATTCAAATTCAATCTTCTTTAAGGCCCAACGATGTTTGGGCTTTTTTATTTCACTGGCTGAAAATTTTTAACTCAAAATCTCGCTGCTTTTCCAGTTTTTAGACTGCGTGATTCATCTACTAAATTTCTTCATAAATTTAACAATTTAACTAAATAGCCCCCACGCTTTCTATGTACTTGTTCGCTAATTTAGTCTCATCGAAATTAGATATACATCTTAAGGTGAGAGCCATGAAAAAAGTCTTAACTACAATCGCGTTATCTCTAAGTGCTTTGTTAGCTACTTCTGCAATGGCAGCACCACAGTATGACTCGCGTTATGACCATAATCCGCATAAACCGGCGCCACACTGGAATGCTAAAGATAGCAAGAAATGGAATGACGACCGTCGCTGGAATGATGACCGCCGTCATAACAACCGTATGGTCAATCCAAGCCGTGACTGGCGCGTAGGACAAACTTTACCTCGCCAATATGACAACAACCGTTTTGAAGTAAGTGATCGCGAAGCACGCCGTTTGCCAAATACCGGTCGTTTCCAGCAATGGTACAAGGTCAACAATGACTACGTTCTGGTGAATGAGCGTACCAACAAAATTGTACGAATCATTAACTAAGCTTTCTCCATTACTGCTCGTCTTGCAGACACCTGAAGTCCCCTTCAGGTGTTTTTTTATATCTGCACTTCCACTTGCATTTTTTTTCATTAGAATCAAAGCTGGATCTTCAATCATTGAAATGGGCACAGCATGACTTCAGCAGAAACGTCACAAAGCACAACTTTGCAATATGTGCACTGGTTTCGCCATTCTGCGCCTTATATCAATGCGCACCGCAATAAAACCTTTGTAATCATGTTTGATGGCGAAGCCGTCTTAAATGATAACTTTCAGCATATTATTCACGATATTGCTTTATTACATTCTTTAGGCATTCGGCTGATTCTGGTACATGGTGCACGTCCGCAAATTAACCAGAATCTGGCTCAAAGCCAGATTACGACGCCTTTTTACCAGCAGCGTCGGGTCACCACACGTGAATCTTTAAGCTGCGTGATGAATGCCGTCGGTTCGATCCGCCTACAAATTGAAGCACTGCTGTCTATGGGACTGGCCAATTCGCCGATGTATGGCGCCCGGATTGATACCGTTTCAGGGAATTTTGTCACCGCCAAGCCGTATGGCATCCGCGATGGTATCGATTTTCAGTTGACTGGTGAAGTGCGCGCGGTTGATACCGATGCGATTCAGCGCCATCTGGACAGTCATAATATTGTGGTGCTTGGCCCGACCGGTTATTCCACTACGGGTGAAGTCTTTAATCTGCTGGCTGAAGAAGTTGCTACCAAAACTGCGATTCGCCTCAAGGCAGATAAACTGATTTTTCTCGGTAATCAGCATGGCCTGATGGACAGTAACGGCCAGCTCAAACGTGAAGTGACACCGCAACAGCTGGATGATTTTATTCCAGTCGAGCAAGATGCACTGGAAAGAGGATTACAGCTAAAAGCCGCACAGGAAGCCTCCATGAACGGCGTACATCGAGTGCATCTGATTTCTTATGCCTATGATGGTGCCCTGCTGGAAGAGCTGTTCACCCGTGATGGTTCCGGCACTCTGGTCACCGATGCACATTATGAAGAAGTACGGATGGCCGACATTCAGGATGTTGGCGGCCTGATCGGTTTGCTGCGTCCATTGGAAGAAGAAGGTATTCTGGTCTATCGTTCGCGTGAACGTCTGGAAAATGAAATCAACCAGTTTGCTGTGATCGAACGGGACGGAATGATTCTGGCCTGTGCGGCCCTCTACCCGATTCCGACCACGGGTGATGAATTGCGTTCTGCAGAAATTGCCTGTGTTGCGGTTCATCCAAGTTATCGCAAGTCTAATCGGGGTAGCCAGATCCTGCATTATCTTGAAGAAAAAGCCAAAAGCATGCAGATTCAGCAGCTGTTTATTTTAACCACCCGTACCGCGCACTGGTTTCTGGAACAAGGCTTTGAACCGGCTTCAGTCGATGACCTGCCGGATGC
Source organism: Acinetobacter sp. L-24 (assembly GCF_056857555.1). Next base: position 6,358 of record NZ_JBSXNI010000020.1, read on the forward strand.
CCGTCAGGCATTTTACAATTATCAACGTAATTCAATTGTTTGCAAAAAGTCACTTTAAAGTGGCTTTTTCTTTCAGTGCTTTAGCTTAATTTTAGATAAAGATATCTGGCAATCTCGATTTAAATTTTAAAATTCTATTACTGGTTTTTAGCTAAACATATCAACAGATCAGATTTAAAAAAATAACTATAAATTTCATAAGTTTGATTAATTTAATTATTAAATCTTCATTTTTATATAAATCACTTTTCTGCATAAGTTTTGCGCTTTTTCATTTATCTTTTTTCTTCATTAGAAATTCCTGAATAGTTATTTTTTTAGAAAAACAAAAACGATTAGCGTGTGTCTAAGTTTTCATTCACTAGTTTGTCATTTTCGGGAGTTTTGATTCATGCGCCAATCTCATGTTCAGTTTTTAACAAAGACTGCAGTACTTGGTACTGCGATGGCGGGTGTCATGATGCTTTCAGGCTGCTCGAAAAAAGAAGAGACCATCACCCTGAATATCGGTTTCCAAAAATACGGCGTATTACCAATTTTAAAAGAACGTGGCACGCTGGAAACCACCCTAAAACAGCAAGGGATCAATGTGAAATGGGTAGAATTTCCGGCTGGCCCGCAATTGCTTGAGGGCCTGAATGTTGGCAGCGTCTCTTTTGGTGAAGCCGGTGAAGCACCGCCAATTTTTGCCCAGGCGGCCAACTCAAATCTGGTCTATGTGGCCAATCAGCCGCAAGCGCCTAAGGCAGAAGCCTTAATTGTACCGAAAGATTCGCCGATTCAGTCTATTCAAGATCTGAAAGGCAAACGGGTAGCCCTGAACAAAGGTTCAAACGTGCATTACTTACTATTAAAAGTTCTGGAAGCCAACCAGCTTGGCCTTGATGATATCGAAGTGATCTATTTACCACCTTCCGATGCACGTGCTGCATTTGAACGTGGTGCAGTTGATGCCTGGGTCATCTGGGATCCGTTCTTTGCAGCTGCTGAACATCAGATTGGTGCGCGTGTCATTGCCAGCGGTGAAAATGTGGTGAGCAACCACCAATTCTATCTGGCAGATCGCAAGTTCGCAGAAAGCCATCCTCAGGTGATACAGGCGGTTGTCAATGAACTGAATCTGACCACGGACTGGGTGGCAAAAAATCAGGACGCTGCCGCTCAGCTCCTGCAAAAACCGACAGGTCTGGCCGTCGATGTCTTGAAAACCTCTATTTCACGCATGGGCTTTGGCGTTAAACCTCTCAGCACTGACGTGATTCAAAAACAGCAACAAGTCGCCGATGCATTTTATGCGCAGCAGCTGATTCCACAAAAGCTGAATATTGATGCAGCAATTATTAAATAACAGCAGAATAATTCGAGAATAAAGATGAGTCATATAAAAACAGTTTCTTATATCAGCTTAGCGCTATTGAGCTTTAGTCTGACTGGCTGCCAGAAACAGGAACCACAGCAAACGGCTGCCGCAGAAACCACGTCAGCGCAACAAGTTAAAACCATTGCGATTGGCTTTCAGAAATCAGCCTTAAATCTGCTGGTGGCACGTGATGAAAAGCTATTAGAACAACAATTTCCCAATGCCAAAATTGAATGGAAAGAGTTTCCGGCAGGCCCACAAATGCTGGAAGCACTGGCAGTCGGGGCAGTGGATTATGGCTATGTGGGAAATACTCCGCCTATTTTTGCACAGGCGGCAGACAAAGCCCTGAGCTACGTGGCCTTTGAAAAAGTGGCGGGAAATTCTTTGGCCGTGGTCGTGCCGAAAGACAGTGCCATTCAAAATATTCAACAATTGAAAGGAAAACGGATCGCGGTGCAGAAAGGTTCAAGTGCCCATGAACTTCTGGCCAAAACCCTGGAAAAAGCCGGATTAAGCTGGTCAGAGATTCAAGCCGTCTGGCTTCCCCCTGCGGATGCACGTGCTGCTTTTGACAAAAAAGCCATTGATGCCTGGGCAATCTGGGATCCCTTCCTGGGTGCAGCCGAGTTCGACAGCAAGGTTAAGGTGCTGATTGAATCTAGTAACTTTCCACAAACCTACTCCTTTTATATCGGCAATCCCGAATTTATTCAGAAGCATCCGGATAGCCCCGGGAAGTTTATCCAGGCTTTAAATGCATCTGACCAGTGGATTCTTAAAAACCAGGCTGTAGCTCTAGATATTTATCAGAAAAGTACCGGTCTGAAACCAGAAGTGGCAAAGATTGCATTTGAGCGTCGTCTTAAACCTTCGCCGGTACAACCATTAACGACGGAAGTGATCAAAGCCCAACAGAATATTGCCGATCTCTTCCAGCAGGTTCAACTGATTCCCAAAACCATCAGCGTCCAGCAACAGATCTGGTCGCCAGCAGCCACACATTGATGAACAAACAAGATGATTTAATTTAAGGAATATCACATGAAAATTTTCTGGTTTATCCCCACTCATGGCGACAGCCGTTACTTAGGCACCAGCAAGGGCGCACGTGTTGTAGATCATGCCTACATGAAGCAGATTGCCGTTGCCGTGGATAATCTTGGTTATGAAGGTGTCCTGATTCCGACTGGCCGTTCTTGTGAAGATCCATGGTTAACTGCAGCCAGCCTGATTGATGCGACCAAAAAATTAAAATTCCTGGTGGCATTGCGTCCAGGCGTGACCACGCCGGCACTGGCTGCACGTATGGCCGCGACCTTTGACCGCTTGTCTAATGGCCGAGTACTGCTGAATCTGGTGACTGGCGGTGACGAGCAGGAGCTAAAAGGTGATGGCGTCTATGAAGATCACACAACCCGTTATAAAACGGCGACCGAATACACCACCATCTGGCGTGAAATTTTAAAACGCTCACATACCGGTGAAAGCTTTAGTTTCCATGGCGAACGCTTAAGTGTCGATGATGCAAAATTGCTGTATCCACCCATTCAGCAGCCGCATCCGCCTTTATGGTTTGGTGGCTCATCGGATGATGCCATTGAGCTGGCCACGGATCAGGTCGATACTTACTTGACCTGGGGCGAGCCACCGGCAGCAGTCAAAGAAAAAATTGCAGTGGTAAAAGCCAAGGCTGCAGCTAAAGGTCGTGAACTGAATTACGGGATCCGTTTACACGTGATCGTACGCGAAACCAATGAGCAGGCCTGGGCGGCGGCTGAAGAACTGATTCAATATGTGGATGATGCCACTATCGCTGCAGCCCAAGCCAAGTTCAAATCCATGGACTCGGTCGGTCAGCGCCGTATGGCAGAACTGCACAATGGCGATCGCAGCAAACTCGAAGTTTCTCCGAACCTCTGGGCAGGTGTGGGTCTGGTTCGTGGTGGTGCAGGTACGGCACTGGTCGGCGATCCGGAAACTGTCGCTGCACGTATCCAGGAATATGCCGATCTGGGGATCAGCACCTTTATTTTCTCAGGCTATCCACATCTGGAAGAATCCATCCGTTTTGCAGAACTGGTATTCCCTTTACTTCCACTGGAAACCCAGCAAAAACTCACTCAACCAAACTTGACCGGTCCATTTGGTGAAATCGTGGCGAACAACTACACACCGGACGAGAACAAGCAGGCTGAGAAAATTAAGGAGTCTGCTTAATGTCAAAAGTCGTTTCCGTTGAAACCCTGACCCCAAAGCAGGTTTCACGTGGAACAATTCTGGGGCAGCATCTGCTGCCCTGGCTGGTTCCAATTTTCTTGATTGCAGTTTGGCAAATTGCCTCTAGCACAGGCCTGCTGGAAAGCCGGATTCTGCCTGCACCGAGTGCCGTGGTTTTAGCCTTCTGGAGTTTATTGCTCAGCGGTGAACTGTGGACGCATGTGCAAGTCAGTGCAGGACGTGCCATCAGCGGATTATTGGTAGGTGGTGGTTTGGGCCTATTGCTGGGTCTGTTAAATGGTTCATCCAAAACTGCCTCTACCCTGCTCGACACCACCTTGCAGATGATCCGCAATATTCCTGCACTGGCACTCATTCCCCTAGTCATCTTATGGTTCGGGATTGATGAATCTGCCAAATTGTTTCTGGTGGCGATTGGGGTATTTTTCCCGATTTATATCAATACCTATCATGGGATTCGTTCCGTCGATCCGCAATTGATCGAGATGGGCAAAAGCTACGGCTTAACTCGCTGGCAACTGTATAAAGAAATTATTCTGCCGGGTGCGATGCCGTCAATTCTGGTCGGACTGCGTTTTTCTCTAGGTCTGGTCTGGGTATTGTTAATCGTGGCCGAAACCATTTCCGCCCAGTCTGGTATTGGTTATATGACCATGAATGCACGTGAATTTTTGCAAACTGACGTGGTTCTGGTAGGTATTTTATTGTATGCCCTGCTCGGCAAACTGGCCGATGTTCTGGCCGTGGCCTTAGAGCGATTCCTGCTGCGCTGGCATGCCGGCTATCAAAAATAAAGAATAAATGAGGAGCATGTGATGACTGATCTCAGTTTAGGGCGTCATGCCAATGACCCGATTGTGCCACTGGACCAACCTGCGGCAGAGATCAATCCTGCTGCAGTGATCGGTGCCGAAATTATCATTGAACAGCTGCACAAGTTTTACGGTTCGGTCAAGGTTCTGGAAGATCTGGACCTGCATATCCAGCCGGGTGAATTTCTGGCAATTGTTGGTCGCAGCGGTTGTGGTAAAAGTACCTTATTGCGCCTGATTGCCGATCTGGAACAGCAAAGCTACGGCGAAATCAAGTTTAAGTCAGCCCGGCATATTCGCGAAGGCATTACTACCGATGATATCCGGGTGATGTTTCAGGACCCTCGCCTGCTGCCCTGGCGCAGCATCGAACAGAATGTTCAACTCGGTTTACCGAAGGAGCAGCATGCCAAAGCTTCGCAAATGCTGGAAAAGGTCGGACTCAAAGAAAAAGCTGGACTGTGGCCTTCACAGCTTTCTGGAGGACAACGGCAACGTACCGCCTTGGCGAGGGCATTATCGCATCAGCCGCGTATTCTACTGCTGGATGAACCGCTCGGCGCCCTGGATGCCCTGACACGTCTGGAAATGCAGAACCTGATTGAACGTCTCTGGACCGAGCAAGGCTTTACCGCCATTCTGGTCACGCATGATGTCAGTGAAGCAGTGCAATTGGCAGACCGGATTATCTTGCTGGACAAAGGCCATATTGCCAAAGAATTTAAGGTCAATTTGCCACGTCCCCGGCAAAAAAGTGTGGCATTTGCAGAACTGGAACAGCAGGTCTTGCAGGCAGTTTTAGCAACCTAAATACTTAATCCAACCCAAAATCGAGTATGGTTTTGGGTCTTATTCTTATAAAAAATACTTTTATCTCAATAAGAGGTCATTTTTATCAGATTCATTTCAGTATTATTCCTCTCTCCAATTAATGAAGAAAAAAGATGAATAAATGAAGTATTTTCAGAAACTTGAATTTTTCTTGTGGTGTAGATGCATTTAGCCTATTTTAAATATTGATCTAGAGAATAAATCATCATTATTCAAAAAATTAGCCTGTGACTGTGTGCACAAATCTGATGATTTGCCGTACAATTGAGGATTCCCTTTTTCATTGTTTTTTATATTTGCTAATGGAACAAAAAAAGAGTACTCAAAAACGCAATCAGCTGCTAAATGCTGCACTAGACGTATTTTCCCTATATGGTTTTAATGGGGCAAGTCTGGATGAAATCGCACAAATTGCAGAAATGCATAAGTCAAATATTTTCTATTATTATGAAAATAAAGAAGCCCTGTATGTCGAGGTATTAACCACCGTTCTACAAAAATGGTTGGCGCCTTTACAAACCCTTGAAGCTGAACTTGAGCCTGAAGAAGCGATCACCAATTATTTGATGCAAAAAATTGAAGTGTCGCGTACCCAGCCTAAAGCATCCCGTTTATTTGCTTTGGAGGTGATTCAAGGTGCACCGCATATTCTGGAAATTTTAAAAGGTCCGCTAAAAAAACTGGTCAAGCGTAAAGCCAAAGTGATTTCCAACTGGCAGGAGCAAGGCAAGATTTCTGCAGATATTGATCCTGAGTTACTGATTCTGAATATTTGGGCGATTACCCAGAACTATGCAGACTTTGCGACCCAAATGGAAATGGTCACGGGTAAAACCTTGCGTAACCGCAGCATGCAGCAACGCATTATCCAGCATACGGTACATATGATGTTATATGGCGTGATTCCACGCACGGATAAATAAGCAAGCGCTTCTGATTGGCACACGACCATAGCTGCTATGGTCGCCGAGCAAACTTGACCCTCCTATTTATTTTACCATTTGATATAAATCTAATAATTTTTTCGCACCCAATAACAGATTTTCTTCCCAATCCAGATGCGCAGTCTCATTAGCTCCATCAGTAATGTATTTCACTGCAATCAGCCGAACGCCCAGCTTTTTACAGACTTTGGCCAAGGCATAGCCTTCCATATCGACCAGATTACACGCCACTTTTGAAATACCGGTTTCAAAGCTATCGCCTGTTCCACAAATCCCTTTCGGCAAATGGTCAAAGAAAGAATCCAGCTCAATCGCACCCGGGAAATGCTGATCCATCGGGGTCATGCCGATCTCAAAGCCAAGGGGCGACACATCCATATCACGCTGTACAAATTGCGTGACTTCGACCAGTTCATGCGCATTAAAATGCGAACTTCCCGCGCTGCCCAAATTCAATAAGGTTCTGCAACCGGTGTTCTGAATCACCTCAAAAGCTTTAAAAGCCGCATTGACTTTACCAATCCCGCTGTAATGTACCTGAATGCCTTCTGCTTCAAACAAGCCTTTGGATTCATTGGGTAGAGCCATGATGAGCGCCAAATCGGACATTCGAAATACCTGATATCAAGAAAAACCCTGATATTAGAAAACAAAAGCGGCTGAATGAAAAGCACCAGTGCTCTGATCAGACATGATCAATGTGTACAAAAACAAAACTGCTCAATGCTAAGGAAGATGAATTTTCAAGAAAAATATTGCATAAAAACACAACAGCAAGACGAAAGCGCGAGATTATGGCAATATATAGCCTCTCGATATTTCTAAGCACTTGATTTGCCCATGCAGCTGCTCCGTCTAAATGCTTTAGCCTCTCATTCTGAATTACCCAAAACTGCCGTGACGATCGGTAATTTTGACGGCGTGCATTTAGGCCATCAGGCGATGATCCGTCAGCTGCAACAGGTGGCTGAAGCACAGGGTTTAAAATCTGTAGTGATGATTTTCGAGCCCCAACCACTTGAATACTTTCAAGGTTATGATGCCCCACCGCGTATTTCATCGTTGCGTGAAAAAGTTGAATACCTGACTGAGCTGGGTGTGGACTATATCGCGGTGGCGAAATTTGACCATACTTTCCGCAGCCTGACTGCAGAAGCCTTTGCCGACATTTTAAAAGAAAAACTGAATGCCCGGCATCTGGTCTTAGGCGATGATTTTCACTTTGGTAAAAACCGCCAAGGCAACAGCGAATTCCTGCGCAATTACGGCTTTGAAGTGACCAATTTAAATACCATTGCTCTGGATGGTGAGCGTGTCAGTTCCACCCGGATTCGCCAGACCTTGCAAGCCGGTGATTTAGCCTTGGCCGCACAATTGCTGGGTCGTCCTTATAGCATTACCGGGCGGGTGCAATATGGCGATCAGATTGGTCGAACTATTGATTTTCCCACCATTAATGTACGGCTTAACCGTCATAAGCCCTGCCTGAAGGGAATTTACGGAGTTGAGGTCATTTGCGAAACCCAATCCTTAAAAGACAAAGTAAAAGCCGACTCTGCAACGCAAACAGGCATTGTGGGTTATGACCCGACTGCCCTGTTTGGGGCCGGTCATGTCGGCACACGTCCAGCCATCAAACAAGCACATCCAGAGTGGCGATTAGAAGTACATTTTCCAGATGTTTCTGCTAATCTGTATGGCCTGTTGATGCGGGTGACGTTCTTAAACTATTTACATGGCGAAAAGGACTATCCTTCGCTTGAAGCGCTAAAAGCCGGAATTGATGATGATGTCGAGAAACTGCTTGAGTTTCGTCGAAATCACCCCACATTTCCCTTTTAATATCCCATATTTTTATTGTAAAACGTGTCAGTGACATAACTGATTAGATTGGAAGACGACTTGCATGAGCGATAAGCAAACTCCTGAAAATGCAGTGGACTATAAAGCCACGCTAAACCTCCCAGGTACTGACTTTGCAATGAAAGCAAATTTGGCAGTACGTGAAGCGAAATGGTTAGAAGAGTGGTATGCCGACAACATTTATCAGCAGATTCGTGAATCGCGTATTGGCAAGAAAAAATACGTGCTTCATGACGGCCCTCCTTATGCCAATGGTCAAATTCATTTGGGTCATGCGGTCAACAAAGTACTCAAAGACATCATTATCAAAAGCCGTGTCATGGATGGCTTTGATGCACCGTATGTACCGGGCTGGGACTGTCACGGTTTGCCAATCGAACTCAAAGTCGAAGAAAAAGTCGGTAAAGTCGGCGTAAAAGTGGATGCATCTACCTTCCGTAAAGCCTGCCGTGAATATGCCTACACCCAAGTTGAGCTTCAAAAGAAAGACTTCGTACGTATGGGCGTATTCGGGGATTGGGACAATCCTTACTTAACGATGAACTTCAAACAAGAAGCTGACATCGTACGTTCATTGGGTGCAATCGCGAAAGCAGGTCATATCGAGCCAGGTCTGAAACCAGTCAACTGGTGTTTAGACTGTGGTTCATCACTCGCTGAAGCTGAAGTTGAATACGAAGATAAAAAATCTGACGCAATTGACGTCGGTTTCACGATTGTAGACCTTGCTGATTTATCTGCACGTGTCGGCGTAGAAATCGCTGATCGTACGGATATCGTGATTTGGACAACAACGCCTTGGACCATGCCTGCTAACCAAGCGGTTGCACTCCACGCTGAACTTGAATACCAACTGGTGAAAGCAACTGGTGAAAACAAAGCATCACAAAACTTCATCCTTGCGAAATCATTGGTTGAGTCTGCAACTCAGCGTTATGGCTTTACTGCATTTGAAGTGCTTGCTGAATTCACAGGTGCAAAACTTGAGAATTTAGTTCTTCAACATCCTTTAATTGCTGAGCGCCAAGTGCCAGTGATCTTGGGTGAACACGTCACCGATGCTAGCGGTACAGGTGCTGTACATACTGCACCGAGTCACGGTGTGGACGACTATAAAGTTGGCTTACAGTATAACTTGAAAGTTGAAAACCCAGTCGGTGGTAATGGTGTGTATTTACCAACGTCGCCAATCTTCCCGGGCGAGCACATCTACAAAGCCAATCCAAAAATTATTGCAGCATTAACTGAAGCAACCAAGCTTTGGGCACATGTAGTGATCAAGCATAGCTACCCGCATTGCTGGCGCCATAAAACCCCGATTATCTTCCGTGCGACACCACAATGGTTTATCAGCATGGATGCCAAAGGTCTACGTCAAAATGCACTGAATGCGATTGAAAACGATATAAGCTTTGTACCGGACTGGGGTAAAAACCGTATCCAGGCGATGATTGAAGGTCGTCCGGACTGGTGTATTTCACGTCAACGTACTTGGGGTGTGCCAATTCCGTTCTTCGTACACAAAGACACCAATGAATTGCACCCACGTACGCCTGAACTGATTGAAGAAGTGGCTAAGCTGATCGAGCAAGAAGGCATTGATGGCTGGTATAACCGTGATGCCTCTGAGTTTATCGGTGCGGATGCTGAACAATACAACGCAGTTCGTGACACATTAGATGTCTGGTTTGACTCTGGTACAACGCACTATGCGGTACTGCGTGAACGTGAAGAACTGACTGATCCTGCTGATTTGTACCTTGAAGGTTCAGACCAGCACCGTGGCTGGTTCCAGTCGTCGTTATTGACCTCGATTGCGATTAACGAACGTGCGCCATATAAAGGTCTATTGACTCACGGTTTCGTCGTGGATGAAAAAGGCCGCAAGATGTCCAAGTCGATCGGTAACGTGATCACGCCGCAAGACATCATTAAAGATATGGGTGCGGATGGTTTACGTTTCTGGATCGCCTCTGCGGATTACCGTTATGAAATGACCGCTGGTAAAGAAATCTTTAGCCGTGCCTCTGACGGTTATCGTCGTATCCGTAACACGCTTCGTTTCTTGCTTGCTAACCTGAATGGCTTCAAACCATCAACAGATGCGCTTCCTGTAGATCAATTGATCGCGCTGGATCAATACATTCTGCAACGTGCATCTGAAGTGCAAGAAACCATTAAGAAAGCATACGAAGATATGAACTTCCATATCGTAACGACTGCTCTGACTAATTTCTGTATCAATGACTTGGGTGGTTTCTACTTAGACATCATCAAAGACCGTCAATACACCACGAAAGCGGATTCGCAAGCACGTCATTCTGCACAAACTGCGTTGTATCACTTGGTACAAGCATTCGTGCGTTGGATGTCACCAATCCTGAGCTTCACTGCACAAGAAGCTTGGCCGTTAATTCCTGAGCAATCAGAGAAATACGTGTTCACGGCTGAATGGTATGATATTCCTGTGGCTTCAACTGCAAATGTAGTATCTGAAGCTGAATGGCAAACGCTCATTGCCGTGAAATCTGCAGTAAACAAATTCATTGAAACTGCACGTACCGCGAAAACTGTCGGTTCTAACTTGTCTGCCAAAGTTGAACTTTGGGCAAATGCCGAATTAAAAGCAGTGCTAGATAAGTTAAGTGATGAGCTTCGTTTCGTACTGATCACATCACAAGTGATCGTCAATGAGTTTGATGCAGCACAAGGTGAAGCGTCTGATCTTGAAGGCTTGAATGTGAAAGTTTCAGCAGCTGATGGCGAAAAATGCGTACGTTGCTGGCATGTATTACCAGATGTAAATACACATTCTGCACATCCTGGTCTATGCGGTCGTTGTATCATCAACCTTCCTACAGGCCAAGGCGAAGAGAGAAAATATGCCTAATACCCACACCAAAAAGGGCTTATTCCAGTTCTATCCACATAATTTATGGTGGGTTGGACTGGCCATTCTGGCGATCATTCTGGATCAATGGACCAAATGGATTGCAGTGACAAATCTGAACTATGCAGATCCTGTTCCTGTGCTGCCCTTTTTAAATTGGACACTGCTACATAACTATGGCGCTGCCTTTAGTTTCCTGTCCGATGCCGGTGGTTGGCAACGCTATTTCTTTACTTCACTGGCAGGTTTAGTGTCTGTAATCTTTGTGTTTTGGCTGATGCGCATGCCAAAAGACATGAAAATTTTACCATTGGCGATTGCCCTGATTCTGGGTGGTGCCATCGGTAATTTAATCGACCGGGTCAGCCTCGGCTATGTAGTCGATTTTATTCATGTGTATTACCAGAACAGCCACTTCCCTGCGTTCAATATCGCAGATAGTGCTATTACTGTAGGCACTATTCTGATGCTGATTGATACCTTTTTCTTAGAAAAACATCGAATTCAACGGGCGCAAGCACAACATGACTGATTTTATTCATCCTAACGAAGAAACCCGGGTTGCAGACGGTTCTAAAGTCGAGCTGCACTTTTCTGTCGCAATCGAAAATGGCGTGGAAATTGACAATACCCGTAGCCGTGAAGAACCGGTCAGCCTGGTGATTGGTGATGGCAATTTACTGCCTGGTTTTGAAAAAGCATTGTTTGGTTTACGTGCCGGTGACCGTCGTACGGTGAGCCTGCCGCCAGAAGATGCTTTTGGTCCATGGAATCCAGAAAACATCCAGAAATTTGATACGGTGAAGTTCGGAGAACGTCCGATCGAAGGTCACATGATCGAGTTTGAAGACAAAGCCAAAGCCACCCTGTATGGCGTGGTGAGATCGGTGAATGATGACATCACTGAAGTGGACTTTAACCATCCATTGGCAGGCAAAAACATCACCTTTGAAGTGGAAATCTTTAAAGTGACACCTGCGGGTCAGCAAGGCATTAAACTGATGTAAAACCTCAGCTAATTAACTGATTTTAAAAAAGCTCCTTCGGGAGCTTTTTATTTTCCGGATACAAATCATCTCTAGTCACCTTCCTGAAATCTGATTAATTTGATGATCAGACCCGAAGAAAGGATGAAACATGAAAATTTATATTGTGGTTGGGAGTGTTCGTGAGGGACGTACTGCGATTAAAGTGGCGCACTGGGTACTGCAGGAAATTAAAAGTTATGCCTTTAGCACTTTGGAAACTGAAATTGTCGATCTAAAAGAATGGGATCTTCCGCTGTTTTCTGGTGCTCATCCCCCATTGACCGGGATTTATGATCAGCCCAAACAGCAAGACTGGGCCGACAAGATTGCGCTTGGCGATGCCTTTATTTTTGTCACGCCTGAATACAATCATGGCTATAGCCCTGCCCTGAAAAATGCTCTGGATTATCTCGGCAAGGAATGGCAAGGCAAACCAGCAGCTTATATTGGTTATGGTGCGACTAACGGATCACGTTCGATTGACCAGATTCGTCAAGTCGGCACTCAACTTGGACTGGTGGATACCAATGCCGTGATTGAAATCCGGGACATCTTTGCGCGCAATAAAGATTATTCTTTCCAAGGCAATGAATTTGATAATAAAAACTTAAAAGCTGTGGTGGATAGACTGATTCAATATGTCAGTGCTTAATGACTGGACGACAGCCCTGTACGTTTTAGCCTACATGCAGCGCAGAGTTTAGCCGCTATGCGGTTGTTTTATGCGAGGCTATAGTGAGTACATAGACAGACAGGAAGTCTGCAAAGCGATACGACAACAATAAAAAGCGCCAATCAACAGGACGTTGACAGATTAGACAGGAGTCAGATCTGAGAAGCAAATCCAGAAAAGCCTCGACAGGATGTTGAGGCTTTTCTGTTTAAACTTTAGATTTAACGTGACTACTGATCGGAATGCATCAAACATCAACCTTAAAGCCGAGATCAACATCATAGGCGGCCTGCCCTCCCCGGATCTCCCAATTTTCTAGTGCACTTTCTCTCAGATGAATCAGAATATAATCTGCAGGAATGCCGATTTCTCCGAGACTTTTGACCATCTGCTGATACAAATTGCGCTTGGTCTCCAGACTGCGGCCAGCAAAACAGTCAATACTGATCAAGGTAAAATATTCAGGCTGAGCTAAATGGCTCATATAATGAAAACGATGCGCTTCATGCACGACCAGACGAATATTACGATCATATTCAGGCAGCTGAAAGGCAGTTTTCACACAATGAAATACGCTGTTAAGCAATTGTTCCTCAACTGCTTGAGGATATTGTTGCCGAACTTCAATTTGAATCGTAGGCATAGGAGTTTCCTTTTTATTATTTTATGGACGTTTTTATTTATATCAGTTGATGCATATCAAAAGAGTTTTCTCTCGCTAACATACAGCAAAATCATCACCGCAGTTTATGATTTGGTCAGATGATCATTTTGAAACAGTATTTTTAAAATTATCTTTTTAAAATTTGGCTGTCGGCTTTGACCTACAATCCATGCAGTTAAACTGCCCTATTGCGTTGTATCGCTTCAGGCTATATTCAGATCATACCAAGACAGGAAGTCTTGTAAGAAAAATAAAAAAATTCACGTAGCAGGATGCTGATCGGTATAACAGACATTATACCTTTAACAGAATATGAAAAGGCCTTCACAGGATGTAGAGGCCTTTTTCTTTCATGCCAGCATCAGCTTAAAAAGATTTTTATTCAGATGGTCAGCTTATTCAATATTTCATATTTAGATAAGCATCCTAAAAGCAGAGGATTAAGGTGCTGTCATTTTTAACAGAGCTGCTTGCGGACCATCTTGAATCACCCACAGTGAACCATCCTGTGCCTGAGCAACCCCGCGAATCCGCTCTTTCATATCCAGACGCTGAACTTCTTTCACTGGGGTCTTGTTCGTATCCACAATCACAATCGCCTTGGAAGACAGACCGGTCGCAATCGCCTTATTTTTCCATTGCGGGAAGACATTAGCCGTATAAAATATTAAATCTGAAGGAGAAATTACCGGAGTCCAATCCAGTGCCGGGGCTTCAAATTCAGGTCGGGTACTGTGGTCAGGAATGGGCTTGCCATCATAATGATTGCCATTAGACACTAACGGATAACCATAATTTTTAGCTTTGACAATCTTGTTCAGTTCATCGCCGCCTTTCGGTCCCATTTCGATCACCCAAAGCTGCCCTTTCGGATCAAAAGCCATGCCTAGAGGATTACGATGTCCGAGACTCCAGACCTGCTGGGCAATTTTACCCTGAGTCATAAACGGATTATCGGCAGGGATTGAGCCATCATCATTCAGGCGAATAATTTTACCGGCATTAGATTGCATGTCCTGTGCAGGATCAAATTGCTGACGCTCTCCTGAACTGATCCATAACTTACCATCCGACCCGAATATAATCCGATGGGCATAATGTCCCTGGCCTGAAAATTTCGGAACTTGCGTCCAGATCCGTTCAATTTGTGTGAGTTGAGGAGTGGCTTGATTTAGGTCCAGTTTGCCACGAATCACCACTGCACCATATCCGCCTTGGCCTTGTTCGGCATAGCTCAGATATACCCACCGATTCTTTGCAAAATCTGGATGCAAGGCTACTTCACCTAAGCCACCCTGGCCTCCATATGCGACTTGAGGTATACCTTTAACTTCAATTTTTTTCTTGGTTTTTGGATCAAAGAGCTGCAATTTTCCTTTGCGCTCAGTAATCAATAGTCGGCCATCATTTAAAGTAGTAATCGCCCACGGCTCATTAAATTGAGCAACCTGTTCAGTCTTATATTTTTGCAAACTTGAAGAGACTGCATTCGATTTGGCAGCTGATGTAGATGTCTCTTGAGTACTTCTAGAAGATGGATTCTCTGCATGACAGGCAGTAAATGCTAAAGCACAACAACTGAGTAGAATTTTTATTTTAAATTGCGACAACATTATCTTCTCCATACTGATTTATTGTCCAAATTAACATCAAGATACAGAGTTTCTGGTCTAAATTCAGCATAGAAAAGTAAATAAATATATTTTAAAAATTATAAATAGAATTTATTTTAATAAAGAATTAGTGTCTAAGCTTTCCACTAAATCCCACGCATAAAAAAATCCCCCTCTGCCTTGGCGGAGGGGGATTTCGAATAATGAGCTGGCGATGACTTACTCTCACATGGGTAACCCCACACTACCATCAGCGCTAAGAGGTTTCACTTCTGAGTTCGGGAAGGGA
>NZ_JBSXNI010000021.1:0-44368 GCF_056857555.1 Acinetobacter sp. L-24
TCATAAACAGTTGTGCTGGCGACCATAGCAAGAGTGAACCACCTGATCCCTTCCCGAACTCAGAAGTGAAACCTCTTAGCGCTGATGGTAGTGTGGGGTTACCCATGTGAGAGTAAGTCATCGCCAGCTCATTATTCGAAAATCCCCCTCCGCTAAGGCAGAGGGGGATTTTTTTGTGCGTGGAATTTTAGATAAGATATTTAACATATCTATATCTCAAAGTTGATCAGATTCTTCTGAGACAGAGAATTCCTGTTAATTTGTTTGATCTATTGGGATCTCTGTAAAACTAGCGCTATAAGAGTTTACAAGCTGATCTTATAAACCTTACAAAATAAAAAACCAGCGAATCGCTGGTTTTTTATTGCAGACTATTTTAGCTGAATATATATATCATGGCTGAGATTAATAGGTTGTAGGTATACTTTCATGATAAAAACTTTAATGGAGACAATTAGCGATTATTATTTACCAAATATTAAATAAAATAGCCTAAGTATGGTTAAATTAATTCTCTTTATTCAGTCATTAGAGAGAGTCTTTTAGCATTTTTTTATGCTGTTTTACTTGGTTGGCATAACGTTTACCTTGTTTACGCATTTTACGATTATTTTCATAACCTGACGGACCTACATTATAATAGGCAAGCGCTTTCTTCCAGTCACCGGATGATTGATTATATTTAGAAAGAATATATGTACCACATTGGATATTACTGCTTTCATTGTATAAATCACCAGGGCAGGTTTGTTGCCAATATCTTGGAATCACTTGCATCAAGCCTACCGCACCTGCTGGCGAAGTTGCTTGGCTACGATAAGTAGATTCCTGATGAATCACAGCCGCCACTAGGAGCGGATCTACACCTTGATTTTGTGCATGTTGAACAATTAAAGGTGAAACACGATTAGCTGTACTGGATGGGGTAGAATAAGCAGTTTGAATGCCTTTAGACAGCTTAGCTGCGCGTTTTTCTACCGAGCCTCCGCCCAAGGATGAGCAACCCGCAAAAAGAAAAGTGCCCAATAAAATAGAAGAAAATTTAAAAGAATGAGAATTAAATAGTGAACATTTAGATTTAATTGGATTTAATAGATGAGAAAAAAACAAACTGTGAATTCCATGCCTGAATAAACGTATTTTGATGTTAGGCAGCCTATATACAAGAGTCAAGCTTGCTGCTGATGAAAGCACTTTATTAATGTACAAATTTTATCTATCTACTAAAAAATCTCTAAGTTGAAAGGTTTTTCAGCATCCAGATTTCACAGGCTTCACTATGTCCGGTATTGCCTTGAGGATGATCAAGATGCTGAAAACCTAATTTTTCATAAAGTTTCACCGCTTGCCAAAGCGCTTTAGTTGTTTCTAGATAGACTGACTTAATCTGATGAGCCTGTGCAAATTCACAGGATAATTCTAAAATTTTCTTGGCAAAACCCTGCTGACGGATTTCAGGTAAAAAGTACATCTTCTGAATTTCTAAAATAGTTGCATCACCTTTTAAGGGCGCAATTCCACCACCACCGTAAATTTTATTTTGTTGATCTACAACAACCCAGTAAGCTGATTCCGGTTGCTGATAAACTTGATATAGTTCATCTAGAATAGAATCACCTACGGCAAAACCAGATTCTGCTGCCAGTCCAAACTCTTGGGAAACACCACGAATAATGCTTGCAATTTGAGCATTATCTTCAGGCTGAATAGGACGAATAGAGTACATATTGGACTGATTTTATTTTGAAAAAACGATGAATTTTTATAACGCTAAATGCTTAAAAAAGCCATCGTTTATTCAATTTAGATAAGTTTAATTCGCTATTTAATGAGCAATCATTATTTTAATTCGCTCGATGATTTTCCTAATTCCCGACGGGCAATAATCAGTTGCTGAATTTGCTGGGTGCCTTCAAAAATATCCAGAATCTTGGAATCACGCGCCCATTTTTCCAAAAGTTCAGTTTCGTTATAACCAATGGCTGCTGCCAGTTCGACACATTTTAAGGTAATTTCATTACCGATCCGACCGGCCTTGGCTTTGGCAATAGAGGCTTCACGTGAATTTGGTTTGTGATTATCGGCCATCCAGGCGGCCTTCAGCATCAGCAAGCGTGCTGCTTCCCATTCAGCTTCCATACGATAGATTTGTGCTGCGATATTAGAGCTTTGTAAATACGGTGTGGTATAAGTGGAGTCCAGCTGATCCTTAAAAATCTCCTTGATGCGTTCCAGCGAGGCTTTCGCACAACCAATCGCCATGGCGGCGACCAGCGGGCGAGTATTATCAAAGGTTTCCATCACGCCAGCAAAGCCTTTAGCAACATCGATTTCTGCATGACCGAGCAAGTTTGCAGCAGGTACTCGACAGTTGATCAAGCTGATCGTGGCGGTATCGGATGATTTAATCCCTAATTTATGTTCCAGTCGTTCGACCTTCATTCCTGGAGTACCTTTGGTCACCACAAATGATTTAATAGCTGATCGTCCCAGCTTTTTATCCAGAGTTGCCCAAACGACCACTGCATCAGCACGCTCTCCAGAGGTCACAAAAATTTTCTCGCCATTCAGAATATAGTCATCACCGTCTTTAGTCGCAGTGGTACGAATTGCAGCGGAATCTGAACCGCAACCTGACTCGGTAATCGCCATGGCGGCCCAAGTTCCATGAAAACGGTGCAATTGTTCCTCATTGGCAACAGCTGCAATGGCTGAGTTTCCTAATCCTTGGCGTGGCATCGAGAGTAATAAGCCAGTATCGCCATAACACATTTCAATAATGCTTAGGGCGGTAGACATATTGATGCCATTTTTATTAGTCGTATCTGCATCGCCACGTTTATTGACTGCTGCACCGGCATTCATGCCTTCGCTACTATGATTCATACCGTCGACCACAGAAGCGAGCATGTCTAGTTCTATCGGATAAGCATGTTCAGCCTTGTCATATTTACGTGAAATCGGACGCAAAACATTGAGGGCAACTTCATGTGCTTGATCAATCAAAAGCTTAAATTTTTTTGGAGTTTGTAGATTCATCATTGTTCTTCTTTATGTTCTGATCAGGCATGTAAGCCAGAATGGAGAATGGCAGTGGCTCTTAGGTCTCTATACCAGCGTTCTACCGGATGTTCTTTGGTAAAACCATGACCACCCAAAATCTGTACACCATCGGTGCCTATTTTCATGGATTTTTCTGCGCAGAGCAGACGCGCTAGATAAGCCTCACGATGGAAAGCTTGACCGGATTCAGCCAGACTGGCGGCATTCAGGATCAGCATTTGCATCGCGTCAATTTCAATGGCCATATCAGCAATCATAAAGGCGACACTCTGACGATGAGAAATTGGTTCGCTAAAGGCAATACGGTCATTGGCATATTGCACACAGTATTTTTTGACTGCTTCACAGGTGCCCACTGCCATCGCACACCACATTAAATTACCCAGATCAACAAAAGCTGCATAATCAAAATCTTTATCTCCCAGACGTTGAGCTGGAGTATTTTCAAATTTGAGCGTAACGCTTTCAGTGGCCTTTAAACCCATAGCCGGCGATTTTTTCGCAGTGATGGTACTGTCGCGTTGCACCACAAAGACCTCAGCTCTGCCATCCAGATCAGCACTGACCAGATACAGATCGGCACTTTCTCCCAAGAGCACTAAGGTCTTTTCACCCAGAATTAGATAATGTCCCTGATGTGCAACAGCCTTGGTTTTAAGTTGCTCTGGGTTAAACGCTGCTGTTTTTTCCTGTACTGCAAAGGTGGCCTTTAACTCAGGATTCTCTGCGAAAGCGCCCAGATATTCTGCCTGAATCTGCTCTGAGCCCCAGCGGGTAATGGCGTTAATGACACTAAAAGTCGAAAGTAAGCCAGCCGTCAGACTGAAATCACCCTGAGCCAAATGTTGAGCGATTAAAATATTGCTGACAATATCCTGTTCTGATGCAACGCCCCCCAATGCTTCAGGCAGGGCATAGAAATTCAGACCTAAATCAGTGCTGTATTGCCAGAGTTCATGGGGAAATAATTCATGCTGATCTGCATCATGCGCCAAGGGATATAGCACCTCTTGGGCAAATTGCTGCATGGCATTACAGGTCATTTGCTGTTCTTCAGTCAGGTTCAGATCAAATAAGGATTTGGACTGATGCGGCAGACGCTGTTTTTGAATCTTCTGGCCAGATTTCAGGATTTTCTGGGTTTGACTCAGGGTTTTGAATCCTGCTTTTGAACTTTGATAAAGTGATTTTTCTACAAATTTACGCAGTTTTAATTGATCTAATACTTCGCTGCCCGCGATTTTTGTCAGTAGGGATAAGCCAAATCCTTGGGCTTTATTCACCATATTATTCATTCTGATTATCCTAAAGGTGTTGTCACGTTATTTTTTTAATACTGACATGTGCTCAGATATAAAACTATGTCGTAGGTGACAAGATTAATTGACAATTTTTAGGTTTAGGGGATTGAAGGAAGGGGTGAATAAATCAATGAAAATTAAAAGAAAGATAAAAATATAAAAAATCGAATATGTCTAAAAATTGACCCGAATGACAAAATTATCCGGGTCTTTTTGATATTGGTTTATTTTAAGAGAGATGATGTTTAATCATGGCACGCACATTGGTTTTGGCATCAATCACGGTCATAAAGGTATAGGCACCAATAAATTTACGGCTAATAAACATAAATTCTTTGGGTGGAACACTGAAATAACGTGAAGCCATAGATCTCGATGCCTGTTGCATCACACGGCTATGCAGCTGGCTTTTTTTCCAGTCATAGCGATTATGTTCATCCATGATGCCAGCTGGCAATTCTTGATTATTTAGCGGTGAACTAAACGCTTCGGTGGCCAGTAAAAAGACTTTGGCCATATCCGGTTTGATGCTTTGCGGAATCGAATCAAAAAACTCATAACCAGTCATCGCCTTGACCATCATATCCGAGTCATGATGATAGCCTGCCTGGATCAGGTTACGCGCAACACTGAGCAGATGCTGGTCAAACTGGCGGATCGCGCCAAAGTCGAGCAGAATGATCTTGTCGTGCACATCTGCACCATTGCCCAGACGAACCAGATAATTACCAAAGTTCGGATCGGTTTGCATCTCGCCCCATTCGAAAATTTCACGTACTGCAATTTCCAGAGAGGCTTCCCCTAACTGGTTGCGGCGTTCTTGGGGCAGGGATAACATTACCGGGCTATTGATCGGCACACCACGTTCAAAAGTCATGCATAGCACACGATCAGAGCAATATTCATTAATAATGGTCGGGACGATATAGCGCGGATCATCTTTTAAACGTGCAGCAAAACGACGCGTGGTATCTGCTTCAATCTGATAATTTACTTCACGGTGCATCATCTCACGGACTTCATCGAACCACTGGTCGAATTCTCGGGTCTGCGGCACGATACGGGTCAATTTCAGCATATTTTTAAACAGGCTCATATCCGAATCAATGGCTTCTGCCACACCTGGGTATTGAATTTTTAACACCAGTTCCATGCCGTCAGATTTTCGGGTAGCGCGATGTACCTGTGCCAAAGAAGCTGTGCCCAAAGGTTCATGATCAATGGTGAGATCGTCGAGTTTAGAACCAAGTTGTTGCTGTAACTGGGTCTTGATGGCTGGCCATGCCAATGCCACCGTCTGATTGTTCAGGGTATTTAGAGCCTGAGTGACTTCTTCTGGCAGAAAATGCTCACCGTACAGCGCCATCATCTGGCCAATTTTAACGATAGACCCTTTCAGCTTGCCAATTTCCGCTACCAGATAATCGGCCTGTTCTTTCATGGCTTTTTTACGTTTCTTTTCTTTTTCTTCTTCGCTTGAGAACATGGAGCTTGCACTAGAAGCCGCCCAACGCGTGCCTGCCAGCAAGGATGCCTTTGCGATCGATAAGCGTCGATCCATAGAGGAGGTTTTCAGTTGTTTAAGCTTATCGTTCTGATCTGACATGTAAACTCGATCCTTTCATCATCAGCATGAAGCAGAATAAATCATTGTAAGGGATAGTAGCGTTTCTGCACGTATTAAAAAAGTTTAAGCCGCTGAATTTATAGCAAAAGCTAGGCAAGCTTTCATTTATTCACCAACTTGTATCAGTTTAGACAGGGCATTATGCCATTTGAAATTGGATTTTTAATTCAGATCGTTGTTGTAACTGTTGTTTATTTGTTTGAATATGTTGATGAATCAGGCGCTGTACGCTGTCATGCATGAAGCCCAAAGCATAGCCTTTTACAATCACAATACTTGGCAAGCCAAAAAACAGATATTTAGCATCGTCCAATGTCGCATCGGTAAATACGCCATGTTGCATTAAGGTCGACTGCAAAAATACCTTTTCTTGCTGCACCTGACTGGAGGCTTGATCATTCCAGTAATTCTGGCGCATCGCCATAAGATTATTGTGCTTATAGCTCATGGATCTGGGCTCGTTTGAAGATTGAATGCGGATTATATGTGGGTCATGGGCCAATTTTCAATTGTGCAACTGTTTAATCTTTCAGTCCGAGAAAGGCATAGGATTTTTGTCCGGACTGCGTTAATATCAGTGGATAATTAAACAATATTGATTGTTAAAACATTTATTGGGATTGTACCGGTTTCGGTCAAGGGGAAGTTATGCGTCTTGCATGGTTTTTAGTTGCAATTTTTGCGGGTACTGCGGTTCAGACGCAGGCTGCTATTGGGTATTCCAAGGAATATACACAGTGCATGAATTTTAGTTATGGTAATACACCTAAAGCGGAAAAATGCCTGGAAAAAGAGCTGAAAGTTCACAATAAACGTCTGAAGAAAAACTATAAAACTTATCTTAAATTGAATCCGAATCAAACCGCCGCCATTCGCAGTCAGCATGTATTGTGGGAGCGTAAACTGGCCCAGCAATGTAATTTTAGAATGTCAGGAAAATATGCCAAACAGCAACAAGGGCAATGTATGCTGGCTTTGATTATGGATCAGGCCAATCTTTATCAATCCCGTTCTTATGCGTCCGGTTTTCGATAAGTCGTCATACCATTAACATGGATATTTAACAAAAACACCTCTGAATAAAGTAAACATTTATCTGCATAATCGCTCACAAAAACAGGAGTTTTATAATTTTTGTGAGCGTAGAGAATTCGTGTTTTTCATGCTTTTAGCATTATAAAAGCAGGCAAAACAAGGTATCATAAGGCGTTTAAAAAAATGACCTTGGAGACGCCTTAAGTGGATCGACCGACTATTAGCCCTGAACATATGCAGGAAGCCGCTGAAAATTTAACCACCATTCGTGATTTTATTCGTTTTGGTGTGACAGCATTACGTCAATACGATGCACATTTGGGCCAAGGCACAGAAGATTATTTTGCTGAAAGTTCAGCGCTAGTGTTGCAAACCCTGTCACTAGAATGGAAAGCGGACGCTGAAATTCTAGATGCCAAATTATTGCCAAGTGAAAAAGCCGAATTTTTAAGTCTGCTGGAACGCCGTATTAATGAAAAAGTTCCAACTTCATATTTATTGAATCTGGCTTACTTTGACGGCAAACCCTACTATGTCGATGAGCGTGTGCTGATTCCACGTTCACCGATTGCTGAACTGATTCAGAACCGTTTTGCCCCGTATTGCCTGGGTGAACATGGTCAAATGGGTGAAGCGGTTAATAACTTGCCGGAAAACCCGAATCCGAAGATACCACAACGCATTCTAGATATGTGTACCGGTTCCGGCTGTATCGCAATTGCCTTGGCTTATGCTTTCCCTGAAGCGGAAGTAGATGCGACTGATATTTCGAAAGAAGCCTTGGAAGTTGCGCAAATCAATACTGAGCATCATGACAAGCAATATCAGATCGCTTTACTTGAATCAGATCTGTTTGAAAAAATTCCAGCTGAAAACCAATACGATTTAATCGTATCTAATCCGCCGTATGTCGATGCGGAAGATATGGCTGATTTGCCTGAGGAATTCCATCATGAGCCTGAGCTTGCACTTGCTGCAGGTCAGGACGGTCTGGATCTGGTGCGTAAAATGCTGGCTCAAGCAGCAGATTATCTGACTGAGAATGGCCTGATCGTGATCGAAGTGGGTAACTCAGAATGGGCGATGCGCCAAAACTTTAATTCGGTTGATTTCTACTGGTTGCAATTCCAGAAAGGTGGTACTGGTATCTTTGCATTGACTGCAGAGCAATGCCGTACCTACCGTGATTTATTTATTCAGTCTATTGCATAAGGAGTCGTTTGACATGGCAGGTAATAGTATAGGGCAACTGTTCCGTGTAACGACTTGTGGTGAATCTCATGGTGTTGGCCTGATGGCCATCATCGATGGGGTTCCACCCGGCATTGAGCTGACTGAAGCTGATTTGCAAAAGGATCTGGACCGCCGTAAGCCGGGTACATCGAAATTTGCAACCCAGCGTAAAGAACCCGATGAAGTAGAAATTATTTCCGGTGTGTTTGAGGGTAAAACCACGGGTACTTCAATTGGTTTGTTAATTCGTAATACGGATCAAAAATCGAAAGACTACGGCAATATCGCACAAACTTTCCGCCCGGGTCATGCTGACTATACCTATACCCAAAAGTATGGTTTCCGTGATTATCGTGGTGGCGGCCGTTCAAGTGCGCGTGAAACGGCAATGCGTGTTGCAGCGGGTGCCATTGCCAAGAAATTCCTTTTTGAGAAATTTGGCATTGAGATTCGTGGTCATGTAACCCAAATCGGTACAGAAAAAGCAGAAAAACTGGACTGGAATGAAGTTCCAAACAATCCGTTTTTCTGTGGTGACGTGGATGCAGTACCACGTTTTGAAGCGCTGGTCACGTCTTTGCGTGAGCAAGGCACCAGTTGTGGCGCTAAACTCGAGATCATTGCATCTAAAGTACCTGTGGGTTGGGGCGAGCCTGTATTTGACCGTTTAGATGCAGATATTGCCCATGCCATGATGTCGATTAATGCCGTTAAAGGTGTAGAAATCGGTGATGGCTTTGGCGTCGCTGAACAGTTTGGTCATGAAAGCCGTGATGAACTCACCACAGAAGGCTTCCTGGCCAATCATGCTGGCGGTATTCTAGGTGGTATTTCTAGCGGTCAGGACATTCGTGTTGCGATTGCCTTGAAGCCAACTGCGTCTATTACCACGCCGGGTAAAACCATCAATATTGAGCGTGAAGATACTGATGTACTGACCAAAGGCCGTCATGATCCTTGCGTGGGCGTGCGTGCAACCCCGATTGCTGAAGCGATGCTGGCGATTGTGCTCATGGATCATTTCATGCGTCACCGTGCGCAAAATGCCGATGTTGTTGCGCCATTTGCACCGATTGAACCTAAATAATTTGCTTTAACTTTAAAGTGAAATTGTTTTAAAGTCAGACTTCGGTCTGACTTTTTTATTTATAAAATGAATCACTATAAAAATATACGATTGGCAAGCAAGGCTGATATTCAGCAACTTACCATACTGATTAATACAGCTTATCGTACTCCGGGTGGATGGACGACTGAAGCAGGAATGATCCAAGGTGATCGTATTCAAGAAAAACAGTTATATGACTTGCTCAATTTAGAAAATTTTCAGCTGTTTGTGTTGGAAATTGATAATAAGCTTCTTGGTTGTATTGGCGTGAGCTTAGGGCAGCAAGTAGCAGAGATTGGAAGCTTTGCTGTTGCACCTGCTGAGCAAAACTCGGGTTATGGCAAGCAATTATTGGACTTTGCCGAATCCCATATTTTCGAAATATTTAAGAAGAACGTGATTCAGATGTCAGTGTTAAATGTTCGTACTGAACTGTTGGCATATTATCAGCGCCATGGCTATCAGCTGACTGAAAAGATTGAAGCATATCCACTGGGTCAAAATGTCGGAGAACCGTTGATTCCGTTACATTTGCTGATTTTAGAAAAAATCAGCAAATCAATATGATTAGTTGATGAAAATTCAAGCTTTTTACTGCTTAAATTGAGTAGTGGGAAAGCTCCTGAACATGCTAAGTTTTCTGTTCAGTCTAAGTGACTTAAGATTAGGCAGAAAACAGACCAGGATGTCATATGCTGCATATTATTTTAACTTCTTTATTTCCTCTCATCGGACTGATCAGCTTTGGCTATTTACTTAAGCGCAGGCAATGGTTGAGTGATGATTTTTGGCGAGGCGCAGAAAAGTTAAATTATTATGCACTGTTTCCGGTGATGCTGTTTTTAAATCTGGCCACTGCCAAGATTCAAATGGATGTCATTCAGGATGTAGTGCTTGTCGTATTTAGTATAATGGCTGTGGTCAGTATTGCACTGTATATTTTGCGTCATATTTACCAGATATCTTATGCGCGTTTCGGCGTCTATGTTCAGGGCTTGCTGCGCTTTAATACCTATATTGGCCTTGCTGCTGTTAGTGCCTTATTTCATCAGCAAGGTATGACCATCTTCGCGGTGATCATGGTGCTGTGTATTCCTTTGGTGAATATCTTATCGGTGCTGGCATTTACCCGTAGTCACGATATGCAGCTGAAAAAAATCATCCTGGATTTGTCTAAAAATCCATTAATTCTAGGCTGTATT
Organism: Acinetobacter sp. L-24; assembly: GCF_056857555.1. Next base: position 10,570 of record NZ_JBSXNI010000021.1, read on the forward strand.
GTGGGTGGTTTATTTAATCTTTCTGGTTTGTCACTCTGGACTGGAGCAGAGCAGTTCCTTAAACAGATTGCACTGTGCAGTTTGCCGCTCGGTTTGATGTGTGTGGGAGCAGCCTTACAGTTTCAGGGTTTTCAGCGTGATGTATTGCCACTCAGCCTGATAACCTTTGGTCGCCTGTTCGGAATGCCGCTGATTGCATTTTTAGTGTGTAAAATTTTCCAGATTGATGCATTAACTACTCAGGTATTGGTCTTGTTCTTTGCACTTCCTACCGCCTCAGCTTCGTATGTCTTAACCCGGGTGTATGGTGGCGATAGTGAGTTAATGGCTAGTATTATCAGTGTACAAACAGTGGTCGCAGCAGGAAGCTTAGTACTGATGCTTTCTTGGATTATCTAAAATTCTAGAATAAATGATAAAAGTCTAAATTTTGCTTTGGATGACATATACTTTGAATTATTAAAATAGCCTAAGCAAATGTTGAGTTCTATTTAAGCGCCAAAATTAAATAAGTTCTGGAATTTTATAAAGGATAGAACTTGCTCATTTTACTTAGGACAGCAAAATCTAAAAATTTGATATCTAGGCAATATCCTCCATCACCCATGTATGCTCTTAATTAAAAAGAATCACAGATAAATTCACGTGAATTAACATAAATAAAAACTGTGTTTTTCCTAAAAATGGTATATAAATTGCTCATGATAATAAAACATTATTGCAGGAGAGAAATGCTTCTGCATTCGCCGAAGGAGCAAGTTCCCAGGAAACTCTCAGGCAAAAGGACTGTGATAATGGATAAAAACTCTGGAGAGAAGTGTTCAATCACTCACCGAAGGGGAAGGTGGCCGCATTGATGTGCAATGTATCTACCGAAGCTCTCAGGTACACATGACAGATGGGAAAAGACATCAATATAATCAAGGAGGTGTCTATGCGTCATGTCGTGGTGATTGGGGCCGGTATTACCGGAGTAACCACAGCTTATGAGCTGGCACAATCAGGCTATCAAGTGACTGTGGTTGATCGGCATCTTTATCCGGCAATGGAAACATCCTTTGCCAATGGCGGCCAGCTTTCTGCCTGTAATGCCGAAGTATGGAACCAGAAAGCCACGGTACTCAAAGGCATCAAATGGATGTCACAAAAAACCGCACCACTTTTGCTCAATCCTTCTTTCAGTGTGCATAAATACAGCTGGCTCATGGAATTTCTAGGCAATATCAAACATTATGAAGCCAATACCCGAGAGACTGTACGGCTGGCTTTACTGGCAAGAGCACGCTTATTTGAAATTGCCGAAACAGAAAATATTGATTTCAATTTAGAAAAACGTGGAATTTTACATTTTTATCATAACAAGACAGATTATGATGTTGCGATCAAAGTCAATGATCTGTTGTGTAGCGGTGGTCTGGAGCGCAATGCCATTTCCAATGCAGAAATCAAGCAGATCGAACCTGCATTAACTGGCGATTATTATGCAGGATTTTACTGTCAGAGCGATGCCACCGGGGATATTCATAAATTTAGTACCGGTTTGGCCAAAGCCTGTATGCAAAAAGGCGTGAAATTTGAGTTTGGTCAAGATGTTTTTGTTGTTGATCATCAGGCTCAGAATATTCGGGTTAAATGCAAACCTAGTACTGAAAATGTCCATTCCTCTCCAGAGGATGTTCTGGAAATTAATGCAGATGCCATTGTGGTCTGTGCAGGGGTTGGCAGCTATCAATTGGCTGAAATACTTGGTGAACGAGTCAATGTTTATCCAGTCAAAGGCTACTCGATTACCGTGCAACTGAATGATGAGCAGAGCCAGAACAACGCACCTTGGGTCAGTCTGCTAGATGAAAGTGCGAAAATTGTCTTGTCACGCCTAGGCAAGGATCGTTTGCGTGTTGCAGGAACAGCCGAGTTTAATGGCTATAACCGGGATATTCGTGCTGACCGAATTCAACCTTTAATTGACTGGACCAATCGTAATTTTGACCTGTGTACTGAGCATGTTGTTCCGTGGGCAGGCTTACGCCCCATGATGCCAAATATGATGCCTGTGGTACGCCGTGGCAAACATGAGCGGGTCTTTTACAATACCGGACATGGTCATCTGGGGTGGACTTTATCAGCTGCAACGGCCGCAATGATCAGTCAGGAAATTGCGCAATACTATCCAGCTTAAATTGATAGCCCGCTTGCGGGCTATTTTTTACATCAAAGATATCATTTTATATAACAATAAATTATAATATTTTGAAACTAAATCAATCATATAGTCGATAAATACCGGTAAAACGTTCACAGCCTTTTTGCTGGCTACTGACCGCTAAAATGGCTTTACTATAATTAAATTCATAGCGGCAGTCATTTTCGTTATCGGTAATCTGGTTTTTTGTCTCAGGCGTAGTATAGGCTAAAAAAGGAATGATCTGTTTCTCGGTCCGGTTATTCGGATTACGATAGGCTAGGCCTTCAATCTTGATCCGGTCTTTGGTCAGTTGATGAATCTTGAGATGTACAGGCTGCTTGGCGATTTGTCCCTGTTCAAACTTAATATAATGCTGGGTCAGACTTTGATTCAGTGAAATATAGACATTTAAATCATCTAAACGCCATTCAAACTGCTGTTTAAAACAGTCTAGCGTTTTGCATTGCTGTAAACGGGTCGCCCATAATTGTTGGCTATCTTGCAATAAGCGCACAGGCGCATCGGTAATCAGAAAAGCAGTAAAGTATTGGTCTGCGAGTTTTGCACGAGATTCAGCCAGCGATGCTGAGCAGACTTTATTCATGGCAGCCGTTTTTTGGCTGTCATCGCTACAGTTTAGTGTGATCGCCGAGCTACCTGTAGAAATCATCCCCAGACCGAGCATCAGGCCAATTATTTTCAACATATTTATATCAGTTTTCAGTAGCATGATCGCTTATACTTTCACTGTGTTACGCTTGGTCTAACTATAGCGAAATAGAAAGCAAGTGTACAAGATTTCAATGGGCTATTTCTAAAGGATGTATAAGGTGATTGCACAAATTCGTATTGGCCAGGGTCTGGATGTGCATGCATTTGAAGAAGGTGATTTTGTCACTCTGGCAGGCATTCAAATTCCGCATACTCACGGTCTGAAAGCACATTCGGATGGTGATGTGGTTCTGCATGCACTCTGTGATGCTTTGTTGGGTGCATTGGCGCTTGGAGATATTGGCCAGCATTTCCCAGATACAGATCCTGAGTTTAAAGGTGCAGATAGCCGGGTATTACTCAAGCATGTTTATCAGCTAATTCTGGATCGTGGTTATCACCTGAATAATGCCGATATTACCGTGGCCTGTGAACGTCCAAAACTGGCGAAACACAATTTGGCCATGCGTCAAAGTATTGCAGATGTCTTGGATATTGATGTGACTCAAATCAGTATTAAAGCCACCACCACTGAACAGTTAGGTTTTACCGGTCGTCAGGAAGGCATTATGTCGATGGCAACCGTGTTATTGAGCCATAGTAAATAAAATCAGGCAAAATAATTTGGATTAATTAAGGAAAGTTCCAGTTCCTGCGTTGCTTTACGGCCTTGTAACTGTAGGGCAACTGCATGCATTAAACCAGTCCAGGTTTCATTTGGTTCCCAGATCTGATGCAAGTATTCTTGTGCTGTAGGTAGATCCATATCCATATAGTACTGACGATATAAGTACATCAGACAGCTGACATGGTAGTTTTGCGAACAATGTACCCAGACCATTTGCTCTTTTACCAGATGATCGATCAGATCCAGTACCAGCAGGCATTGATTGTCTGAAGGGGTTTCCCAGGAAATCGGAACCTGAATATAGTTCAGTCCCAGCTCAAGGCAAATTTTATCTTCATGCGGCAGATACTGTTCGCTATCGGTCAACGCCACATTGATGACTGTAGATACACCGTATTCTTTCATCAGCTGTAATTGGGTAGTGGTCGGTTGACCGGAGCTAAACAGATGTTCGTGTATGAACTGAAAATTCTCAATCTGGCTTAATGCCGTTTCAATATCATTCATCAGATAAATTTTCCTTGTTCTAGAAATGCAAACGCCATCTTGGCGATGGCGTTTGTCAGATCATTTAACGATTAGGTAAAATGTCTTTCAATGCCTCATGCATGTCGAGTAAAACTTTTTCAGTCGTTTCCCAGTCGATACAGCCATCCGTAACGGATTGACCGTATTCCATATCATTCAGGTTCGCCGGAATGTCCTGACGACCACCCTTAAGATGACTTTCTACCATAATACCAACAATTGACTTGTTTCCATCAAGAATTTGTTCTGAAATGTTTTTAAGTACAAGTGGTTGCAGGTACGGGTCTTTGTTAGAGTTGGCGTGGCTGGCATCAATCATGATCTTGGTGCTGACTTTGGCCTTGGCTAGAGCAGCTTCTGCATCGGCCACTGAGCCTGCATCGTAGTTCGGCTTGCCATTACCGCCACGCAGTACCACGTGAGCATAAGGGTTACCTGAAGTGCGAATCACAGCCACCTGACCTTGATCATTCAGACCGAGGAAGCTGTGACCATGTTTCACAGATTGCATTGCATTGGTCGCGACAGTTAAACCGCCGTCAGTACCATTTTTAAAGCCGACCGGAGAAGAAAGGCCTGAAGACATTTCACGATGGGTCTGGCTTTCTGTGGTACGTGCACCAATTGCTGACCATGAAATCAGGTCTTGGTAATACTGTGGCGAATTTGGATCAAGTGCTTCAGTTGCACATGGCAAGCCCATTTCATTCAGTTCAAGTAACAGCTTGCGACCGATACGCAGACCTTTTTCAATATTGAATGAATCATTCATATCTGGGTCATTGATCAGGCCTTTCCAGCCTACGGTAGTACGTGGTTTTTCAAAATAAACCCGCATCACGATGTATAAGCTGTCTTTAACTTTTTCGCTCAGAACTTTTAAGCGCTCAGCATATTCATGCGCCGCCGCTGGATCGTGAATAGAACAAGGGCCAATTACAACGAACAGGCGTTTGTCTTCACCATCCAGAATTTTACGAATCGTTTCACGACCATGCAGTACGGTTTGATAAGCAGTTTCAGTCAACGGTAACTCTGCTTTAAGCTCGGCAGGGGTTACAAGAGGAATCATGCTGTGGATATTCACGTCATCAATATCTGATGCTGAAATAGGATTTGACTGTTGTGTATTCATTGCCGTCACTGGTTCGATCATACAAAAGGTTGTTTAATAGCCCGAATATAACATGAATGATGCGTCACTTTGTTATAAAAAAGATGAATACTTCTTTGAAAAAAAAGTGATGAATCGGATAGTTAACTTAAACGGACTGGGAATTTTGATTCACAATGATCATTGCTGTTTCAGCAGGTTGAGCCGGTTTTGATTTCACAGGATTAATCATGAAATTCACGCCCAGCGCAAACAGGGTAATGCCTAAAATTTTGCGGATCAGTTTTTCCGGCATACGTGAACTGAGTAAAGTACCGACAATAATCGCTGGAATAGAACCCACCAATAACCACATGAGTAGCATGAAATCGACATTGCCTGAAGACATATGACCCAGACCTGCAACCAGGGTCAGTAAAACTGCATGCACAACATCTGAGCCAATGATACGAATCATCGGCAGATTCGGGAACATCACTACAAGAGCCATGATACCAAATGCGCCGGCTCCCACTGAAGAGAGCGTGACAAATATACCCAAGATAATACCCATAATGATAATGGCTACGCGCTTATCTTTGGCTTGCAGTTTTACTTTGTCCAGATCCTGGGTCATATCTGGCAGTTCTTGTTTTCTGTATTTATTAAAAAGATTTTCGATCTGGGTGCGAAACAGAATAGATAAGCCGGTAATGGTCAGCATAAAGCCCAAGACCATGGTCAGAACGGCCTTGTAATGTGTTGATTGGCTCAGATAGTTTTCGAGTGCCCAATGCGTTGCAAAAGAAGCGGGAATACTGCCAACGGCCAGCCAGATCACAATCGGCCAGACAATATTCATTTTCTTGGCATGCACAAACGAGCCACAGAATTTAGAAATCGCGGCATAGAGCAGGTCAGTACCAATCGCGATATGCGGTTCAATCCGGAATAAACTGATAAGAATTGGCGTCATTAATGAACCGCCACCGACACCGGTGACACCTACACAAAAACCTACCAGAACGCCTGCTAAAATAAATTCAATCGGACCAAACATGCATATATGCCAAAATCAAAAAACGAGCATATCTTATGACTTTTGGATATAAGTCGTTGTCTTGATTATTGATTTACTTATGCATAAAAAAGATAAAGCTAGGTGAAGAATATTAGGTGATCTTTCATGTTTATTCACTGGGTTATGTATAAAGTGCGAATATAATGATTGATTTTAACTGTCCGATTTGCCCCATTTCTGTCTAATTGAATGTACCTGTAAATGTCGATTTAATTCTTTTTATGCAAGCTCCCTTATTGACTAAGTTATTCTAAACGGTGGGTTTCTTAAAATTAGAAGATACTTAAGCTTCTTCCGGAATAGCCATAGGATTATGTTAGAATCCCGATTCAATAAATTTCCATGCGGATCTGAGAGGAAACCCACTTGCTAAATCGAAAACTTAAAATTGGAATCGTGGTCGGTGAAGTTTCTGGAGATACGCTTGGCGCAAAATTGATTCGCCGTTTTAGTGAGCAAGGCATTGATGCTGAATTTGAAGGTATCGGTGGGCCACAAATGATCGCTGAAGGCTTTAAAAGCTATTATCCGATGGATATTTTATCGGTGATGGGCATTGTCGAAGTTTTAAAAGATATTAAAAAACTGTTTGCTGTGCGGGATGGTCTGGTGGAAACCTGGACTAAAGATCCGGTCGATATTTTTATCGGGATTGATGCGCCTGATTTTAACCTGCGTTTGTCAAAAACCATTAAACAAAAACAGTTACCGATTAAAACCGTGCAATACGTCAGTCCTTCGGTCTGGGCATGGCGTCAAGGCCGTATACATGGCATTAAAGCCAGTATTGATCTGGTGCTGTGCCTGTTTCCATTTGAAAAAGCGTTCTTTAAAAAATGGGATGTTCCTGCAGCTTTTGTCGGACATCCGCTCGCTAGCCAATTGCCGCTTGAAAATCCGATTCTGGATGCTCAGACAGAATTAGGTCTGGATCCACATCAGAAATATATTGCATTATTACCGGGAAGCCGCCGTGGCGAGATTGAGCGTTTGGGACCTTTGGTTCTGGATGCAGCTAATATTCTGCATCACAAATATCCGGATTATACCTTTCTGATTCCTGCGATTAATGATGCACGCAAGCAGCAAATCGAAAGTTTACTGGCCACTTATCCTGAGAGCTTAAAAACCCAAATTCGCTTGATGGAAAATACCAGCGCTGAATCCAAAATTGGCCGTCAGGTCATGAATGCGTCCAATATTATTGCACTGGCGTCTGGAACTGCAACGCTTGAAGCGATGTTGCTGCACCGTCCGATGGTGACTTTTTATAAATTGCACTGGCTGACCTATCGAATTGCCAAATTACTGGTAAAAATCCCATATTTTTCATTACCAAATATAATTGCCGGCAAAAAAGTGATTCAAGAACTGATCCAGTCGGATGCCACACCTGAAAATCTGGCAGCTGAAATTGAAAAACTGATGGATATTGAAGCAGCGCAGATTCAGGTTATGCAGCATATCACCATGCACAAGCAGCTGCTTTCTGGTAATAGTGAAGACCCGGTCAAAGCGGTACTGGCTTTAGTGCAGTAATTTTAGTCTGGTAATAAAGACTGGTTCTTCTGACAATTCAGCCGGTATTGGGTCGGCGTCTGTTCAAACTGTTTTTTAAAACTTTGACTAAACGCCGTCTCGGATGAATAACCAACCAGATAAGCGATCTGCTGGATACCAAATCCACTATTTCTCAAATATTGCGCGGCGAGGCGCAGGCGGTGCTGTTGCAGATAGGCAAGGGGCGGTTCACCGACAATCTGGGTAAACAACTGGGCGAATTTAGAACGTGACATATGACATTGTTCGGCCAGACTTTCTACAGTCCAAGACTGTTCAGGTTTGCCATGAATCGCCGCCAGTGCATTGGATAGTTCCGGATGCGAAAAAGCATTCAGCCAGCTCGAGGCATTTTCCAGGTTTAAAATATAATCACGTACGCATTCAATCAGTAAAATACTGACCAGATGATCCAGAATCTTGTCACGTCCGGGACGAAGCTGCTGGGTTTCCAGTGCCAGAAACTGCAAGCCAACCTGTAACCATTCTGGCGCCGTATCACCCAGAATATGTTGAATATGCAGGTATTTAGGTAATGCACTCAAAAGAGGTTTGGCCATCTGGATATCCAAGCTAGAACGAATAGCCAGTATGAAACTATGCTCCGCCGAATTTTCCCGATTGAGATCAACACATTGCTGTGCATTGCTCTGAAAATAAGGATTAATCGCATGGTGCTCAGAAAAATCGGCATTGTCTGGGCAGGAAACATGATGGGAGGAACCTGCGGGTAATAGCACCAGATCACCTTGTTGCAGCTCCAGCCGATCACCATTCATAAACTTTAATTGCGCCTGTCCTTGTAACAGGATATAGGCCAGCATAAAGGGTTCATGTTGATAGTCAAAGCCGCCCGGATGAAATACATTCAGATAAAGATATTCCGATTTTTCCAGATGAATATCATCAAAAATTTTACTTAAAGCATCCATGCCTAACTCTATTCTTCTGTTTTATTTCATTTAATTGACTATAAATTTTTTAACTTTGTGATTTTAGGCCAGAATTTGGCAGCATGTGCCAAAGACGCTGACATAGCTTTTCTGGACGTTGAATACTGTTCGCTACTGCTGAAATAATCAACTATAAGTGCAGAGTAACATAAAAAAGGAAGGTCGCAATGAATGCCCCTGCACAAATCCAGAAAGCGCAGTTTACGCAGGAAGCGTCGGCACTAAAAGGTGTCAAGCTGGATAAAAAACGTTTTGGCTGGTTGCTCAGCCCAGGTCTGCCTGTGATCGGAATGGGAATTCTGGCCGGTTATCATTTTGGTCCCAAAGCGACTAAAAAAGTCTTTGCCATGGGCGGACTATTATTACTGCACGTAATCATTCCGACTCTGGATGCCCTGATTGGCGATGATGCCAATAACCCAAATGATGAGCAGATCAAGGCACTGGTTAACGATCCTTATTATGACCGCATTGTAAAAGCATTTATTCCCTTGCAAATGGCAGCCAATGCCTTTGCCGGTTATGTCGTAAGCCGGCCAAATGTGTCTTTGCTGGATCAGGTACTGCTTGGAGTTTCTATGGGTGCGATTAATGGTGTGGGGGTGAATACCGCACATGAACTCAGCCATCGTCCCCAGAAAAAAGACCATTACTGGTCTCATGCCAGCCTGATGCCTTTGGGCTATAACCATTTCCGGATCGAACATCCTTATGGACACCATAAACGGGTGGCGACACCAGAAGATCCGGCATCTTCAAAAATGGGTGAATCTTTTTACCGTTTCTGGCCACGTACCGTAATAGGCGGATTAAAATCTGCAATCCAGATTGAAAAAAGACGGCTCGAGCGTAAGGGACTGAAATTCTTTAATCAGGAAAATGAGCTGTTTCATGGTTGGGCCATGAGTGCCGGCTATCATGCCTTGATGCTAAAGGCGTATGGCAAGAAAATTATTCCTTATACACTGACACAGGCATTTTATGGCGTTAGCCTGTTTGAGATTGTGAATTATATCGAGCACTACGGACTGAAACGTGGACAGAAAGCGGATGGCAGTTATGAGCGAACCTTGCCGGAACATAGCTGGAATAACAACAATATCGTAACTAATCTGTTTTTGTATCAGTTACAACGCCATTCTGATCATCATGCTTTTCCAAGCCGTCCATTTCAGGCGTTGCGGCATTTTGATGAAGCGCCAGAATTACCCAGCGGTTATGCAACCATGCTGATTCCAGCCTTGATTCCACCTTTATGGTACAAAATCATGGATCAGCGGGTATATCAGCACTATCAGGGAGATTTAAGTAAGGCTAATATCTTGCCTTCCAAGCGTGCCAAGCTATTTAAAAAATTTGGTGTAAATAACTCTACAGCTTAATGAATTACAAAATAAAAATGCGCCGATAAAGGCGCATTTTTTGATTAATTCTGCCTAGAACCAGTCGGCTTGCATATTCAGGCAAGTATCATCCAGATGCATCAGTAATTTGGCCTGATGTTCAATTTCAGGGAGTTCCCAGCGAATAAAATATTGAGCTGCCTGAATTTTCCCTGCCAGAAAAGTCTGATCTTCTGCCTGCGAAGATGTGCCAAACTTGAGTTGAGCCTGATTCGCCATTTCCAGCCATAGCCAGGCTAGGATGGTCTTACCCATCATATCCAGATACAGGCCTGAATTGGCCAAAGCTTCGCTGACTTTGCCTTGATGCAAGGCCTGGCCTAAAATCTGTGTAGTCTTTTGCACAGTGGCAAGATGCTGTTTATAGATCTTTGCGAGTTCCACTATCTTAGGTTCATGAATCTCTGACAAGGTCTTCTGGATGCGCTGCATGAGCAGATTGAGCCCTTTGCCATTATGCTGCCAGAGTTTACGTCCCAGCAGATCCAGAGATTGAATGCCGTAAGTTCCTTCATGAATCGGATTGAGCCGGTTATCACGGTAACATTGCTCCACCGGATATTCACGAGTATAACCCGCGCCGCCCAGGACCTGAATAGCCAGATCATTGGCTTTCGGACCATAGGCAGAAGGGAAAGATTTGACCACCGGGGTGATGAGATCAAGCAGAATTGCACTATCTTCATCTTGAGCTGCCTGAAGTTCATCAATTAATCGGGCTGCAAATAAGCAAAGTGCCAGCGAACCTTCTACATATGACTTTTGCGCCAGTAGCATGCGTTTGACATCGGTATGTTCAATGATATTTACTGGTTTCGAGTCAGGTGTTTTTTCATGAACTGGCCGGCCTTGCGGACGGTTTTTAGCATAATCCAGAGATTCCAGATAGCCACGATAACCAATCATGGCTGCGCCCAGACCGACACCCACACGTGCTTCATTCATCATCTTGAACATATATTTTAAGCCATGACCGGGTTCACCAATTAAATAGCCTAAGCAATTATCATTTTCTCCAAAGCTTAAAACTGTAGATGTAGTACCTCGATAGCCCATTTTGTGCAGTAAGCCAGCCAGCTGTACATCATTAGCTTCACCGAGTGAACCATCCTCGTTGGTTTTGAATTTTGGTACGATAAACAGGGAAATTCCTTTCACGCCTTGCGGCGCATCCTGAATCCGCGCCAAGACCAGATGCACAATATTTTCGGTAATGTCCTGATCGCCACCCGAAATAAACATTTTCTGGCCTTTAATTTTATAAATTCCATCTGCCTGAGGAATGGCTTTAGTGGTCAGATCGCCCAAAGAAGAACCTACATTCGGCTCGGTCATGGCCATAGTGCCGGCAAAGCGGCCACTCAACATATGCGGTAGGAATATTTGCTTTTGTTCTGGGGAGGCAAAAGCCTGTATCAGATTCGCCGCAGCGGCTGTTAGAAAAGAATAAGCCACGGTGGACGGATTGGCCGACATGAAATACGCATTGCAGGCCATATTCACCAAAGTGGGCAGTTGCATGCCGCCATCTGCATAATCATGCTGGGCGCAGAGCAGGCCGGCATCGGCAAACTGTTGCCAGGCTGTCTTCACTTCATCAATGGTTTTGACCTGTTTGCCGTCAAAGTTCGGTTCATGTTGATCAGCTTTGGCATTATGCGGCGCAAAATAATCAGTTGCGATACCTTTTGCTGTTTCCAGAATAATGTCGAAAGTATTTTTGTCATGATCCTGATAGCGTTGCAGTTTAGTCAGCGCTTCAAGTTTGAATACGTCATAAAGCTGGAAATGCAGATCTTTATCATTAATCAGTTGGGTCACGGTACTATCCTGAATGTGCAATCCTTGAGATAGCATCAAGACTAGCAGTTGCTTTTATTGAGGAGGATTGTCAATAATGACATGAATCGGGTGAAAAGTGACAAATAGAAAAATATGCAACAGGTGGTGATTTTAGGCTTTGATGGGGCTCTGGCTTCGGCCATTACGGGTGTGGTCGATTTATTTGCCATGGCCGGCGTAAGCTGGAACCGGATCCAGCAGCAGGATGTACAGCGCCTGTTTAAGGTGAGTATCGCCAGTCCGGATGGACACCCGATTCGGTGTATCAATGGGCTGCAGTTGCAGGCACATGTTTCTTATCAAGAGATTCAAACTGCAGATATTCTGGTGGTGCCGACCATTGCTGCACCGATTCAGGATGTATTGCAACAGAATCCAGAACTGATTCATTTTTTAAAATCTGCACATGCAGAGGCGACTTTAATTGCAGGAAACTGTACGGGGAATTTTTTTCTGGCAGAAGCAGGCATTTTAGATGACCGGATTGCAACAACACATTGGGGTTTTCAGGAAGTGTTTCGTTCACGCTATCCTAAGGTGAAACTGAATGCCGATCTGATGATTAGCCGGGATCAGAATATCTATTGCGCGGGTGGAGGCCTGGCCTGGTTTGACTTGGGTTTGCATCTGATTGAGCGCTTGTATGGCTTTGAGGTGGCCATGCAATCGGCTAAATCTTTCGTAATTGATTACCGCCGTGATAGCCAGTTGTCTTATTCATTGCTGAATATTGGCCAGCCGCACCATGATGAACTGGTACAAAAAATCCAGAACTGGCTAGAGCAGCATTTTCATGAAGATTTTAGTTTGAACCAGCTGGCAGAGCAGTTTAATGTGACTGGCCGAACCCTGATTCGACGCTTTAAACAAGCCTTAGACATACCGCCCAATCAATATCTACAAGCAATCCGGATTGAAGCCGCCCGTAAACGACTGGAAGAAACCGATCAAGCTGTGGATGTGATCATGCAAAATGTCGGCTATCAGGACCCAAGTTCATTCCGCCGTTTATTTCATAAAAAAACCGGTCTGACGCCGTTGGAATACCGGCGCCGGTTTAGCCGGCGCTTTTAAAAGCGTTTAATGAGAAGGCTGTATTTTTCCTGCTTTCCGGCCATGCAGAAGGTAATACCAGACCAGACAGCTCAGGGTGAGCAGCGCCGAGAACAGATAAAGCTGGCGATAACCAATTTGGTCCAGCAGCATACCCAGGAAATACGGGCCAAAACCAAGACCGGCATCTAGGGCAATAAAGAAGGTTGAGGTTGCGAGTCCCATACGCTGTAATGTCGTACTTTTCACCGCAATGGTTTGACACACTGACTGGATATTCCCAAAACCAAAACCGAGTAACGCTGCACTAGTGAGTAACATCACAGAGTTTTGCGCCTGACTGAGTAGCAATATTCCCAGTGCCATAATCACAATGGCAGGATAGATAATGATATTTTCACCTTTACGGTCCATTAAGGGGCCAGTAAAAGGACGCGACAGCAAAATGGCAAAGGCATACATTAAGAAAAAGAATGATGTGGCTTCTACCAAATTGATTTCTTTGGCATAAAAGTGAATAAACGACAATATACCTGAATAACACGTTGCCACCAGCAGTACAATCAGTGCAATCGGTAGCGCATTCGGTTCAATATACTGAGCCAGTTTACTGGTGCTTTGCGGAGTAGAGACTGCTGACGAATGACTTGCCTTAAGGCGTGGTGGCTGGATAAATAGCCCACAGATCAGGCAGCTGAGCGCAACAATACTGGTAAAGATGAAAATTACCTGATAATTAAAATTTGTCATCAGCCAGATTCCGACAAAGGGACCAATCGCTGTGCCAAGGGTGCTGCTCATGCTGAAATATCCAATTCCTTCACCACGCCGTGTGGCAGGAATGGTCTGTGCAATCACTGTACCCAGTACAGTAGAAGCCATACCCATCATAAAACCGTGTATCAGGCGGATACCCAATAAAACTTCCAGCTTGGCCGGGATCATATACAGTCCGGAAAAGAGCAGAAAGCCAGTCAGGCCAATGACAAGCGTATTTTTCAAACCCAGCCGATTCAGTAATTTTCCGATCAATAATCGTCCAAATAACGTACCCACAATAAACAGACCGGATACCAGACCGGCTTGAGCAGTCGACGCACCTAACTCAGCAACCGAGTAGCCGACAATCACAATCACCAGCAAGTAGAACACCAGAACCAACTGGAAATTCACCAGACTGATCAGGATAAAATTGGGCGTCCATAAAGGCGCTTCTTGTTCTTGGCTCATTGAGGTCTGTCCTGAGATGAGGGATATAACTGCTGAATGAGTTGCATCAAGGTATTTTTACTGCCTTCAAGATCATCTGATTCAACGTGCTCAAGCAACTGATCTTCAAATGCATCGATCTGTTTGGAACACATCGCAAAGGTCTCAATTCCTTGCTCACTCAACTTGAACAGCTTTTGACGTTTGTCTTCAGTTTCGAGTTGGGCAATCAGATCGAGTTCAACCAGTTGCTGAATCCGCTTAGTAATACCGGGCTTGGATACATTGAGATAACTGGAAATATCTGCCAGCGTGCATTGTTGCTTTGACTGGATGACGTATAACACCTGCCATAAGGAATAATTTAATTGAGATGACAACAAGATCGTATTGATCTCATCGCTCATCAGTCGTGCGCAGCGTAATAACAGCGTACGAAGTCGGGGAGATTCGGAAAACATATGGTTAGTTAACCTAGGTAACTAAATTTAGGCCTAATTTACGCCTGTTTTATCTAAAGCTCAAGAGGAGAGTTTTAAAAATTATTCAGAGTAATATTTTCTTTATCAGCAAGAGTTACATAGTTTAACCTGATTAAAAAATAATCAACAAAAGACTACATACTTTTTATAACAGCCACGCCTAAGCTAGCCATGTCACTAGAAAAATTCATGACTTAAAAATTGAAGGGCAAAGATGCCAAATAACAATGCATAGGTGAAGCTTATGACTCTGGGTTTAACTGCATTAGAGTTAGCACGAATACAGTTCGCCTTTACTGTATCTTTTCATATCATTTTTCCGGCAATTTCTATTGGCTTGGCCAGCTTTCTGGCCATTCTGGAATGGCGCTGGCTCAAAACCCAAAATCCGATTTTTCAGGATCTGTTCAAATTCTGGGTGAAAATTTTCGCTGTGGCATTCGGGATGGGTGTCGTCTCTGGTGTGGTCATGAGCTACCAGTTTGGAACCAACTGGAGTGAGTTTTCCCGGGTGGCAGGCAGCGTGACTGGACCTTTATTGGCCTATGAAGTACTCACCGCTTTCTTTCTGGAAGCGGGCTTTCTGGGCATCATGTTATTTGGCTGGGGGCGAGTGGGACCAAAGGCGCACTTTTTCTCGACCTTGATGGTTGCGATAGGCACCTGTATTTCCATGTTCTGGATTTTATCGTCCAATAGCTGGATGCAGACCCCACAAGGCTTTGCGATTGAAAATGGCCTGATTGTTCCGCAAGATTGGCTTGCTATCGTGTTTAACCCATCTTTCCCTTATCGTCTGGCCCATATGGCTATGGCTGCCTTTCTGGTTTCCGCCTTACTGGTCGCTGCTACAGCCGCATGGCACCTCATCAAAGGCCGTCGTGATGCACTGGTCAAGACTTCATTTTCCATGGCGATGTGGCTGCTTCTGGTACTCGCGCCCTTACAGGTCATCGTCGGTGATATGCACGGTATTAATACCCTTGAACATCAGCCAGCCAAACTTGCAGCCATGGAAGGGCACTGGGAAACCAATCATGACGAAGGCATGCCCTTATATCTCTTTGGTATTCCAGATATGGAGGCCGAAGAAACCAAATATGCAGTCGCAATTCCCAACTTGGGGAGCCTGATTCTGACCCACTCGATGGATGGAAAGGTTACAGGACTTAAAGACTTTGCGCCTGAAGACCGGCCGAATTCGCTGGTGGTGTTCTGGAGCTTCCGGATTATGGTCGGACTCGGCGTATTGATGCTGTTACTGGCGTTATGGGGAGCGTGGGCACGTACCCGTGGTCGCTTTTATGAGTCCCGTGCATTGCACCGATTTGCCCTGATTATGGGACCTTCCGGATTTATTGCCATGCTTGCGGGATGGTTTACCACAGAAGTCGGCCGTCAGCCTTGGGTAGTCTACGGCATCATGCGAACCAAGGATGCATTGTCTCCGGTTTCCGCTGAACAGGTGGGGCTGACCCTGATTATTTTTGTAGTTGTCTACTGTGTGGTATTTGGTATCGGAATTTACTACATGTTGCGCCTGATGCACAAAGGCCCGGATTTTATTCATACCCGACCAGATCATGAATCAGATAGCGATGTGGTTCAGGCCTCGCGTCGACCATTAAGTAGTATTCGCGAACGTATCGAAGAAGTTCCTGAACAACCGGATCAGGAGGACAAAAAATGATTGATTTATCATTAATCTGGATTGTGATTATTGGTTTGGGTGTATTGATTTATACCATTCTCGATGGTTTCGATCTGGGCATCGGCATCTTGTTTCCTTTCTTTCCGCATCAGGATGAACGTGATGTCATGATGAATACCGTGGCTCCGGTCTGGGATGGCAATGAAACCTGGATGGTACTGGGTGGTGCAGGGTTATTTGCAGCTTTCCCACTTGCTTACTCGACCGTACTCTCGGCACTGTATATGCCAATTATTCTGATGGTGATTGCCTTGATTTTCCGCGGCGTGGCTTTTGAGTTCCGCTTCAAGGCAAACCGCAGTAAGCATTGGTGGGATAAAGCCTTTATCGGTGGTTCTGCGATCACCAGTTTCCTGCAAGGCATGATTTTAGGCGCCTATATTCAGGGCATTGAAACCCGAAATGGTGTCTATGTTGGGGGTGGTCTGGACTGGCTCACTCCATTCAGTATTTTCACCGGAATCAGTGTGGTGGTGCTCTATGCGGCATTAGGCTGTGGCTGGCTCATCTATAAAACCGGAGATGACTTGCAGGATCGAATGTTTAAACTGATGCCTAAGCTGATTATGGCCTTGCTGATCATATTGGGTGCTGTCAGTATTTATACGCCGTTGACTCATCCTCAGATTGCTGAACGCTGGTTTAGTCAGCCACAATTTACCTATTTTATGCCAGTTCCAGTTCTGGTTCTGCTATTTACCTGGCTGGCCTTACGTGCCTGTAAAAGACGTAGTGAATTAGGCCCATTTACCTATATGCTTGTTCTGGTTTTCCTTGCTTATACCGGATTCTTGATTAGTCTATGGCCATATATTATCCCGCCGAGCGTGACTATCTGGCAGGCAGCAGCGCATGAAAATAGCCAGCTATTTGCCTTGATTGGTGCCTTGATCCTGATTCCTATTATTGTGATTTATACGGGTATGTCCTATTGGGTCTTCCGGCATAAGGTCAGGGTCGGCGATGATGGCTATCATTAAGGAGTGGTCATGAAAGGCAAACAGGCATTATGGTTTGTAGGATTATGGCTGGCAGGATTTTTAACGCTGGCCCTGATTGCTGGCGCATTCCGCTTTCTGGTGCATTTGGCTTATTAAATTAGTAAAACTAAAAAAATGAAAAAAGTGATCTGAATGTACTGATCACTTTTTATTATTTGCCATTTATCTTTGATAAAACCAAATTTACGATTTTACCTGTTTACGATAAACACTTGGACGTACAGGACGGCTACTTTTCCAAAGGCCTTTTTTCTGTTTCTTGGCTTTATTTTGCAGTTCCATCATATAGCGTAAATGGGTTTTGTCCTTGATATATTCTTCATAGACCCACGCTGCACCACGTTTGACAATCTCTTCATTGATATTTTTGCGATAGCGATAGACGACACCCACACAGCGACCATAACGGTCAATGTCGGTTATCTTGACCCGAACCATTTTATTATTCACCATGCTTTTGACCAGACGTTGCGATTCCTTGCCATAGGCTTGTGATGATTCAGGGGCATCGACAAAAGCAAAGCGCAATTTGGTCTCAGAGCGACGAATATTAAAACGGTAGCAGGTGAGGGTATCACCATCACTTACGGCTTTTACACGGCACCAGTATTTTTTGCCTTTCTTAAAGGGGCGGAAAACATCTTTTAAATAAACTGTAATTTTATGCAGCAGATAATAAGAAAAACACAGCAGTACGAGGCCCAGCACAATTTGCCAGGTGATGGAGAGATTTAACAAAGGCAAGATCCAAATCAGCAAAACCAGCTGTAAAATCACAGCTAAAAGTCGAGCCATTTTAGAGCAAAGCCAGTAGATCTACGGCTTAAAAGCTAATCACTCAGTGTTTAGTTTTGTACCAGCTAAAATAGCCTAAGTATATTTTTCTACTGAAAAGATGAAGATGCAACCATCTAAACTTATATAAAAATAGCCTAAGTAAACTTGCATTCCTTTATAAATAGCCTAAGCAAAAATTTTATAAATTTCACTTCTCAAAAATTGATGTCTTTTATTCTCTTGCAAATCCTTATGCCAATACATCCCCATATTAATTTTCGGCAGTTCCACAGGGACTTCAAAAATATTTAGACTGGTAGCCAATTGTAAATGCGTCAATACATTTTTAGGAATAGTCAGCATGGCTGTCTTTTGCTGCTCCAGAATTTGCAGAGCAGTTGAGTAATGCTGACAGCGTAAAAAAATCTGTCGTGAATATTGTTTCCGACTTAAATAAATATCTTCAACCAAAACACCAGTACGGCGTGATGACACGCCAATATGAGGCGAGGCAAGATAAATCTGCTCATTCATTTCTGTTAATTGTGTACACACTACAAATTCATCTTGCACCAGGCGTTCAAACTGGATTTTTTCAGCAATGTTTTGTTCCAGATCTATGACAAAATCAATCTGTTGAGAGGCGAGGTCTGCTGCTATATTTTTACGGTCCAGTTTCATGCTGCTAAGCTGAATTTCTAGATTGAGTTGCTGAAAGTGCTGAACGAGTCTGGGAAAGATCATTGGTTCAATTTCATCATGAACGGCAATTTTCAAACTCTGAATCATTTCTGGTCTGAACTGCTGATGTTGTATTGAAATATTTTGAATTGCAAAAAGTGCATTCTTCAGCTCAGGATAGATCTGTTCCGCAAACGGCGTAGGTTGCATTTTGCTACCAGTACGTACAAATAAATCATCCTGTAAATGCTGCCTTAAACGTTGTAAAGCATGACTAGCAGCAGACTGGCTGATTGATAAAATTTGTGCAGCTTTAGAAATACTGTTCTGCTCATAAATTGCCATAAAAAGCGGATAAAGGTTAATGTCGATACGATGAAAATTTCGCAGGTCCATGACTGTTTTAGAATGAATACTATGCATAATAATGTATGGGATAAAATCATTTTATTCATAATAGGTTTTGGGTTAAGGTGTTGTAAAGTGTATGAATTAGAATATTTAGAGGGATAAAGAGATGTTTGAGCTTTCAGCACGTGCACAAGATTATTTAAATAGAACCAAAAAATTTATTGCTGATGAAATTGAACCAGTTGAAGCTGATTTCTGGCAGCAGATTCACGAGTTGAATCAAGGCAGTGACTGGACCAAATGGCAATGGCCAGCAGAACTGGAAAGCTTAAAAGCCAAAGCCAAGGCAGTTGGCCTTTGGAATATGTTTCTCCCTTGTCCTGAGCTTGGCCAGGGTTTATCAGTTCAGGAATATGCGCATATTGCCGAACTTTCCGGTCGTAGCCTGATTGCACCAGTGGTATTTAACTGTAATGCGCCAGATAGCGGCAATATGGAAGTATTGTGGCGTTATGGTTCTGAAGAACAGAAACAGCAATGGCTGATACCACTTTTAGAAGGAAAAATCCGTTCGGTCTTTTGTATGACTGAACCTGCAGTCGCATCCAGTGATGCGACCAATATGCAGGCAACGGCGATGGTGGAAGGTGATGAGATTGTTCTCAATGGCCGTAAATGGTGGTCATCAGGTCTAGGCGATCCAAATGCCAAAATCATTATTTTTATGGCGCATACTCCAGATGAAACAAAAGACCGTCATCATCAGCATTCGATGGTTTTAGTTCCTGTGGATACTGCCGGCGTTAAAATCGAACGCATGCTACCTGTATTTGGTGACTACGATGCACCACATGGCCATGGTGAAGTCAGCTTTGAAAATGTCCGCGTTCCGGTAGCGAATTTTATTGGTGGCGCCGGTCAGGGCTTTGAAATTGCCCAAGGTCGTTTAGGACCAGGCCGTATTCATCATTGCATGCGCTGTATCGGGGCTGCGGAAAAATCCTTAGAGTTGATGATTGACCGAGGCATGAGCCGGACAGCATTTGGCAAAGAGATTTTAAAACTCGGTGGCAATCTGGAACGTGTCGCGGAAGCCCGGGTTGCAATTGATCAGGCACGCCTTTTGACCTTGTATGCCGCCTATAAAATGGATACTTTAGGGAATATGGCGGCACTGACTGAAATTTCTGCAATTAAAGTCGTTGCGCCAAGTGTGCTGGAAAAAGTTGTCGATATGGCAATCCAGATCCACGGCGGTGCCGGTGTCTCTCGTGATACGCCACTGACCGGATTCTTTGCCCAGGCACGTGCCTTACGTTTGGCTGATGGCCCGGATGAAGTGCATAAGGGCATGATTGCCAAACTGGAACTGGCAAAACGTGGCTACAGTACACGCCACAAAAAATAAACTGGCTTAAATAGAAGATTGCAACGTATTAAAAAATTTTAAGGAAAAATTATGGCGGTTATTGATGTAGGTGGAGCAGTTCGTGCAGGTGAAGAACTGGATGTACAAGCCATCACCAATTGGCTAATTCAGCAAAATGTGAATGTTGAAGGCCCTGTGCAAGTGACCCAATATTCAGGCGGAGCTTCAAACTGGACCTACCGTTTACAGTATACCAATGCCGATCTAATTTTACGTCGTCCGCCGCAAGGTACCAAAGCCAAATCAGCCCATGATATGGCACGTGAATATCATGTACAAAAAGCCTTGTCTGAACATTATCCGGTGGTGCCTGAAATGGTGGCGCTTTGTCAGGATGAATCAGTGATTGGTTGTGATTTCTATGTGATGAAACGGCTTGAAGGAATTATTCCTCGCGCCAAAATGCCAGCTGAGCTGCAGCTTACTGAATCCGATATCCGGACTTTATGTATCAATGTGATTGATAAACTGATCGAATTGCATCAGGTGCCTTATCAAGGAACTGAACTTGAAAATCTCGGTAAGGGTGAAGGCTATTGTCGCCGTCAGGTCGAAGGCTGGGATGTACGTTATGAAAAGGCTAAAACTTTAAATGTTCCATCGTTTAAATATGTGCGCAACTGGCTTAAAGATAATATTCCTTCAGATTCTAAAACCTGTGTGATTCATAATGACTGGCGTTTTGATAATGTCATCTTAAATCCGGAAAATCCGACTGAAGTGATTGGCGTACTGGACTGGGAAATGGCGACACTCGGCGATCCGCTCATGGACCTAGGTTCTGCTTTAGCCTATTGGGTGGAAGATACTGACAATGCCATCTTTAAGGCAACACGCCGCCAGCCGACCAATCTAAAAGGTATGTTTACCCGTAAAGAAGTGGTGGATTACTACTTGGGAAAAACCGGCCTGCAACCGGAAAACTGGGCGTTTTATGAGGTGTTCGGAATTTTCCGTCTCGCGGTGATTGCCCAGCAGATCTATTATCGTTATTACCATAAACAGACTAATAATCCAGCGTTCAAGGATTTTTGGGTGGTGATTCATGCCTTGCATATTCGTGCCTTAAAACTGATTGGCAAGCAAAAACTGGAAGCCAATGAGATTGCACAAAAGTATGTGCTTAAATTTAAAGAGATAATGCCAAAATGACAACCATTTACTTGATCCGGCATGGCCAGGCCTCTTTTGGCGCAGAAAGTTACGATCAACTTTCGCCCAACGGCGAGTTACAGGCAAAGCTTTTGGGTCGCTATTTTGACGAAATCCTGAAAGAAGCGCCTTATGTGGTGGCTGGTTCCATGCAACGCCATCAACAGACAGCGCAATTATCACTGGACAAATGTTTTCCGGAAAGTGAGATTCTGACCGATAGTGCCTGGAATGAATTTAATCATCAGCAGGTATTCGCCCGTTATGAGCCGCGCTTTAATCAGCCTGAATTGCTGAAACAGGATGTATCAGAACATGAAAATCCACGGGATTATCTGAGCAAGATTTTTAGCGGTGCAATTGCACGCTGGACTGGCGATGATTATCACCATGAATATGATGAATCTTGGCCAAGTTTCAAAGCACGCGTGGAAAGCGGCTTAGAAAATCTGTGTGACCAGTTGTCCAAAAGCCGACCACGCTATGCAGTAGTTTATACCTCAGGTGGGGTGATTTCTGTGGCAGTGGGTAAAATTCTAGGGCTGAGCCCGGAGAAAACCTTTGCCCTAAACTGGGCGATTACAAATACCAGTATCACGACACTGCGTCTGGTGGGTAATGAACCGCAACTACTCAGTTTAAATGAACATCATTTTATCAAGGCACAGCGTCCAGACTTATTGACCTGGATTTAAAACCTAATACGCTAGAAAAATAAAGGAATAGGGTAAATACATGGCTAAAACAATTTTAATTACCGGTGCAAGTTCAGGGATCGGCGCCGGTATGGCACGTGAATTTGCGAAAAAAGGCTATAACCTGGCGATTTGTGCACGTCGTTTGGAGCGTCTGGAAATCTTAAAGCAGGAACTGGAAAGCCAATATGGCATCAAAGTCATTGCCAAAACACTAGATGTCACCGATTACGATCAAGTGTTTGAAGTGTTTCGTGCTTTTAAAGAAGACTTTGGCACCATTGACCGAGTTATTGTGAATGCTGGTGTCGGTGAGGGCCGCCGGATTGGTAAAGGTAATTTTGCTATCAATAAAGCCACGGTTGAAACCAACTTTATTTCGGCATTAGCACAATGTGAAGCTGCAGTTGAAATCTTCCGTGCACAAAACTCTGGCCATCTGGTGATGATTTCATCTATGAGTGCAATGCGCGGTATGCCAAAACATTTAACGGCTTATGGTGCAAGTAAGGCCGGCGTGGCTCATTTAGCGGAAGGCATTCGAGCTGAATTGATCGGTACGCCAATAAAAGTGACCACCATTTTCCCAGGATATATTCGTACTGAAATTAATGAAGGGGCAAAAAAGCTACCTTTTGAAGTAGATGAAAAAACTGGTTCGCGTTTATTGGCAGCAGAAATTGAAAAAGCACCAGTTAAGGCTTATGTGCCGAAATGGCCTTGGTTGCCACTCGGTCTAGCCATGAAAGTATTACCACTTAAACTGGTGAACAAGTTAGGTTAAAAGCGCTCTTAGATCTATAAAAAGAGAAGCTAGAGCGCTTCTCTTTTTATTTTTTATGACAAACTGAGAAAAATTTCTGAATCAGTATTTTTTTCTAAAAAATGTATAGCTTGAATTTACAAAAAAGCGAAATTTTATAAATCCTAATATATTGATTATTAAAATAAAGTTTTAAATTATCAAAAATTATATTTTTATTTTATTGATGAATTTGCAATTAAATCAATTACTTTTAAATTTTCGTTTCATGAGAAAGACCATCTTTTACTTTTCCTAATTTTCGCCAATTTTAAGAACTTTTCCAAACTGTCCAAAACTTAGACATACTCACTCTAAAAGTGGAAAGATAACTTCTCTTTTTTAGAATTTCCTTTAATGTACAACCGTTCAGAAATTAAAGGTTGTCCATATGTCTACATCTGCGGATATGACTGACCAGCAGCGAATCTCCAAGGTCAGAAGTATCGTTACCCAGGCCGGGGAAGAGGTGCGTGCTCGTTATCCCATACTCAAACATCAGAACTTTATAGGTGCGAGTATTTTAGGCTTTGCCTGGGCAGGCATGATTGCATGCGCGGTAGCATATGGAACAGGTTATCTCTCAGCATGGTTTACCATTCCCTTGATTGCGATTTTTGCATCATTGACCCATGAATTGGAACATGACCTGATTCATTATATGTATTTCAAAAAAACACCTTGGGCACATCATCTGATGCTGGCACTGGTCTGGTTGGCACGTCCAAACACCATCAGTCCGTGGGCACGTCGTCGTTTACATTTGCATCATCATAAATATTCAGGCACTGAACATGACCTGGAAGAACGTGGCATCAGTAATGGTATGCCTTGGGGGCATTCGCCGAATTCTGGTGATTAGTGACCAGTTGATGTCAGTGTATCTGCGTCCATTTCAGATGATTAAAATGATTCATCTTTTCCTGGAAAAACAGCCTGAAAAAGAACGTAAAATTGCCATGATTTCTCAGCTATTTGGCTTTTTACCTCTCAGCATTATTTACTATGGATTGTGCTACCTGTTTGTGGTCTTTCATGGTTTAAATGCAGTTTCACCGCTATTCGGTTATGAGATGCTCTGGTCGCAAGGCATTGTCGACGCGATGCCGATTGTAAATCTGCTGGCAGTCATCTGGGTGATTCCGAACTTTATCCGTTCTTTTAGCTTGCAGTTTGTCAGCTCAAATATGCATTACTATGGCGATATTGATCCACGTGATGTGATCAAACAAACCCAAGTGCTCAATCCATGGTGGATGGTTCCGTTCCAGTTATTCTGCTGTAATTTCGGTTCGACCCATGCGATTCATCATTTTGTGGTCAAAGAGCCATTTTATATCCGTCAACTGACGTCCAAAACGGCGCATAAAGTAATGAAAGAAGTGGGCGTGCGTTTTAATGATGTGGGAACTTTTAAGCGTATGAATCGCTGGAATGACTATAAAATCTAAGCTTTGATTGTCATAAAAATCCCGTTTTTAAGCGGGATTTTTTATATTTATCCTTGATGTTTTACCCAATGGCAAGATGTATAAGCCTGTATTTTGCAAGAATCCTATCTTAGTTAAATTTAGGTGAACATTCATTTAAAATGACTGTTGAGGAAATAGTTCAAAAGAATAAACTCAGGTAAAATTAAGTATATCCCTATATAAATTAGCCCGCTATGTTGCTGAAAGCCGCCACCATTGCCTTGATTCCTGCACTTGTCATTCAGGGTAATCGTGTCAAGAAAAATACCCTAAGACTGCCGGAACCTGAAGGTGCACGTGAAGGTCAAACCGGAACCGGCAACAAACTGTCTCTGCTCATTTTAGGGGATTCGGCAGCAGCAGGTGTAGGAGTAGAACATCAGGATGACGCATTACTGGGTGCAATTCTGCATGAACTGAAAGATGACTTTGAAATTGACTGGAAATTACAGGCCAAAACAGGCGATACCAGCTCAAAAGTAATTCATGCTTTGGACCAAATAGAAGTCCAGCACTATGATGTAATCGTCACGTCGGTTGGCGTCAATGATGTGACCAAACTGATACCTGTCGAGGTTTGGATTCAGAAGCAGGAACAGCTTTATAGTAAAATTCAGCAAAAATTTAGTCCGAAACTGATCATTGCTGCCGGTGTGCCGCCAATGAATATGTTTCCGGCGCTACCGAATCCTTTAGCCTGGCTATTTGGCCAGTATGCTAAACAGATGAACCAGCAACTAGAAAATTTTGTGAATCAGCAAGTGAATATGCAATGGATTGAATACGATATTGAGAAGTATCGTGCCATGAATTTACAAATGGCTGCAGATGGTTTTCATCCGAGTAAGGAAGTTTATACACTTTGGGGACAAGAAGTAGCTGGCAAGATTCGGAAGACCTTCTAAAATAGTTGAAATCTCTCAATTTAGTTAATTCTATGTCTGATATTGAAACGCATCCGCTACCGCCATTTTTACCGCCCAATGCCAAATTACTGATGTTGGGTAGTTTTCCGCCACCTGCCACACGCTGGAAAATGAACTTTTATTATCCAAACTATCAAAATGATATGTGGCGGATTTTTGGACTGATTTTCTTTGAAAATAAAGATTACTTTTTAGATCTACCCAATAAAAAATTTCAGGAACAATTGATCCGGGAGTTTTTAACAGAAACGGGGATTGCGATTTTTGATAGTGGCTATCAGATCCGGCGTTTAAAGGGCAATGCTTCAGACAAATTTTTGGAAATTGTAGTACCTACCAATATTGAGCAACTACTCAGCCAAATGCCGCAGTGCAATCATATTATGACCACAGGCGACAAGGCCACAGACACCATGATGCTGTCCATGCCTGAAGGGACTTTAAAGCCGAGTATTGGTCAACCTAGCCAGGCCCATTTTGTCGGACGTGATCTGTATTTATATCGCATGCCTTCATCTTCTCGAGCCTATCCGATTTCTCTGGAGAAAAAAGCCGAAAGTTACCGGACGATGTTTGAACATGTGGGTCTGGTTTAATATTTAATCCAATAATCAGATGAAAAAATAGTTAAAGAAGTTTCTGGGCTGCAGATAAGAAATGAACTTACTATTTGTAAGTTTTTGGTTGTATTTATTCACATATTTGGATATTCGACCCAGCGATAGCTATTGATCTTAATCTCCCGGACATGATGAAAGCTGGACCAGATTAACTGGCTACCTTTGGTCCATTTTAAAGCTCGAATACGCGAATCCACCTGCTGTATTTCCTCAGGTGAGGCCGGACGTAAAGGCTCAATTTCTGCATATAAGCGTACTCCTGGATAACGCTTAAATTTACCTTTAAGCAACGCATGAAACCAAAACATTTTGCTACTGTTCACAGCCTGTATGCAGGCCATCGGCTGATGCTGTAAATTTTCAGAAAAAGTAGTGGAATAAGTATCAAAAAAGAAACCCGTACTGGTCTTTTTGTTGAGGAATACGGTTCCGATCGGAGTAATACTAGGAAAGCCTTTGGAGTTGACTGTTGCAATAGAGCAATGCATGGCGGCCCGTTGTGCATCAGCGACCACCTGGCGAATCTGTTGCCATTCATTATCAGAAATCATGCCTTGATTCTCTTATTATTTTTATAAATTTTATAACAAGTTACCCAGCTCGGCATTGCCTGAAAAAACTGAAGCTACGGCAGTTTGATCAATCTAAATCGTTATTCAGATTATAAAAAAGAGCCCCATAGGCTCTTTAAAAAATGCAAAACTCGGCGATTAGCCATCGTATTCGACATAATCCCATAAGTTTAAACGTGCTTTAATTTCCTGACGGATCTCGGGCAAGATCGGCAAAAGAGTGCCATCAATCCATAAGCTCAATGCTTGGGCAGAGAGTACTTGCTGCAGTTCATCGACCAGTTGTGCACCTTTCAACATAATACCGGTCTCATCAGTGGCTTCGGTTTCTACACCTTTAAATAAAACCTGTAATTCATAACCGCTATCCTGAATCAGCCATTCCAGTTCAAGTTGAATATTTTCACTGGATTTCAAAACTACCTGTCCCTCGACCGTATCGGAGTCGGACAGACAGTCATGTTCCACCCGAATTTTGGCCAAATACCATTCTTGCTGGGATAAATCATGGAGAGTTTTTACAGGCGTCAGAATATCACTGAACTTAAACTGACGGCTTAAATCAAAAAATTGCATGGGAGTGGAGGGCGAACAATCGCAAAATACGAGAAAAGTGTAATTCTAAAGTAAGCGCAATCGACTGTAAAACCTTTTAAAAGATGATCGGACTAAGTTAGGTTAATCGGCTATTCTCGAAATACGGGCTTTTCATAGCATGTAATTTTAAGGTCACTCCAATGTCATTACATTAACCATTCACCGGGAAATTTCGTCACCAGATTCATCATAAAACGCTGGAATTTTGTAGTTTCCGGATCATGTGAATGTTGAATGCTACGGCCATCTTTTTGATGTTCCAGCCAAATCATTTCATTTTTTTCGTTCAGTTTAAGTTGATAAGCCACGCGTGGTAAGTACTGATCCATCGCACTGGTGATTTCCTTCTGAAAATCTTCCGATTCAATGACCAGACCGACTTCGGTATTCAGATAGGCTGAACGCGGATCAAAATTAAATGAACCGACAAACACCATGCCATCCAGATCAAAAAATTTGGCATGCAAACTGGAGCTATTTTTGTTTTTAGCCGGGATGATGTCTCCAGTCATAATTTCATACCAGGTCCGTTCCGGACGGACAATGTAGGGTTTAAATTCCCAGAGTTCGATGCCACTTTTCAATAATTGCTGACGATATTGCTGATAATAGGCATGCACCGCAGCCACATCATTGGCCTGAAAAGAGTTGGTCAGGATTCTGATTTTCACACCTTGTTGCGCACGGCGGGTTAAATAGTCGGCCCCTTTTTGCGTGGGAATAAAGTACGAGGACACCAGTTCCAGATGTTTTTTTGGCTCACCCATCAGTTCGAGCATATGGGTATAAATATAATCGCCATTTTTGGCATGGGGGCGTGCTTTTGCGGGACTATCCGCAACAAAATAAGCCGGAGCCCAGTGAATGGGTTGTTTTTTTAAGTGTTGTTCGACTTGTTTCTCGGCAATGCCCACCCGGCGTTTGAGTTCAGTTTCGTCAACATCTTCTCGTTCAAATTCAGTTCTGAGCCTTTTAAGCATTTCAGGATGGCCGGCATCATTCAAGATCTGTCGAACGTCATAACTCAGATCATCATTCCAGAAGTTAATAAAGGTCTGATTGGCATCTGTTACGCTTTGCCCTGCGAAGAATATATCCACATCGGTGAATTGAAAATCTTCACTGGCATCAAAATATTCACTACTGATATTGCGGCCGCCGGTCACGGCTGCAGTGCCATCCGCAATGATTAATTTATTGTGCATGCGATGATTAACCTTTTTCATCCGGAAGCCATAATCTAGCGCACGTAAATGACGAAATTTATAGGGATTAAAAATCCGGACTTCAAAATTTGGATGCTGGCTTAAAGCAAGAAGCTTGTCATCAAGCTGGGTGCCATTTTGATCATCAATCTGGACCCGAACTTTGACACCGCGATCGGCGGCTTTGAGTAATTGGGACAAGATCATATTGCCAATATAATCATCCTTCCAGATATAATATTGTAGATCCAGATGATATTTGGCTTTGTTAATCAGGTGCAGGCGTGCTGCCATACTCATAAAGCCATCATAGAGCGGCAAGAAAGCCGTTTTACCGCTATTAATCTGTTGTTTTGAAAGTTGATTGTCGATCCAGTGCGCAGGTCGAACCGGCGTGATTTTCGCTTCTTCAGCAGTGTTGGGAGCCAGTTCACAGCCAGAAAGCATGATGCTAAAAGTAAAAATGCTCAAACATACAAAGGGCGAAGGTTTAGTCATTGATGTTCCATTAATTATAGGATCTTTTATTCCTTATCTGGTGATGTTAATAGTTGAATCTCCGAATAGAAAGAGGTTACTGTTAGTCATCTGTAAATCAGCAAAAAAAGACAGTTTTACATGAAATCACGTGCAGCAGTTGCGTTTGGTCCAGGCCAGCCATTAGAAATTGTAGAAGTGGATGTTGCTCCACCAAAAGCAGGTGAAGTACTGGTAAAAATTAGCCATACAGGCGTGTGTCATACCAATGCATTTACCTTGTCTAGTGAAGATCCTGAAGGTGTATTTCCTGCAATTTTGGGTCATGAAGGTGCGGGTGTGGTCGTTGAAGTAGGTGAAGGGGTCACCAGCCTGAAACCGGGCGATCACGTGATTCCGCTTTATACTGCTGAGTGTGGCGAATGCTTGTTCTGTAAATCAGGTAAGACCAACCTGTGTGTTGCTGTGCGTGCGACCCAGGGTAAAGGTGTCATGCCAGATGGTACGACCCGTTTCTCTTATAATGGCGAGCCGATCTATCACTATATGGGTTGTTCAACTTTTTCTGAATATACCGTGGTAGCTGAAGTTTCTCTGGCAAAAATTAATCCTGAAGCCAACCATGAGCATGTTTGCCTGCTTGGTTGTGGGGTGACTACCGGTATTGGTGCGGTGCATAACACCGCTAAAGTTCAGGAAGGTGACAGTGTTGCAGTATTTGGTTTAGGTGGTATCGGTCTTGCTGTAGTACAAGGCGCACGTCAGGCCAAAGCCGGCCGTATCATTGTGATTGATACCAATCCGGATAAATTTGAACTGGCGAAACAGTTTGGTGCAACAGATTTCCTGAATCCAAAAGACTATGATCAGCCGATCCAGCAAGTGATCGTCGAAATGACTGGTTGGGGGGTAGACCATTCATTCGAATGTATCGGTAATGTAGATGTAATGCGTTCAGCACTAGAATGTGCGCATCGTGGCTGGGGTCAGTCGGTAATTATTGGTGTAGCCGGAGCAGGTAAAGAAATTTCAACCCGTCTATTCCAGTTAGTCACAGGTCGTAAATGGATGGGTACTGCTTTTGGTGGGGTGAAAGGTCGTTCACAATTACCGGGAATGGTAGAGCAATCCATGAAAGGTGAAATTCAGCTGGAACCTTTTGTGACTCATACCATGCCATTAGGTCAGATCAATGAAGCTTTTGACCTAATGCATGAAGGCAAGTCGATCCGTACAGTCATTCATTTTGACTAAGCTGTTTTAATCTAAAAAAGACCGGTATTAAACCGGTCTTTTTTATGCGGCTTTCACTTGATTCAGGATACATTAGTGCATGAAAGCCTCACAGAGAGTCACTGAAACAACACACGCCTGCTAATGTCATTACATGCCAGATGCTTATATTAAATAGGACGTATGAAGATACGTGCTAAAACCATTTTAAAGAATAAGGATAAGCTCTATGTCGAATGATAATTTTGATCGTGATGTAATTAAGAATGCGCCTAAAGATGTCCGCGATGATTTAAATGCTGATCCAATTACGGGTGAACCTGGCGCACATCCTGTAGGTACAGGTGTAGGTGCTGCAGGTGGCGCAGCGGCAGGTGCAGCCATTGGTGCTGCAGGCGGTCCAGTCGGTGTCGCTGTTGGTGGTGTAGTCGGTGCTGTTGTTGGTGGTCTGGCAGGTAAAGGTGTAGGCGAAGCTATAAATCCAACAGAAGAGCAAGCTTACTGGCGTGATAATTCGATCAATACGCCATACTATTCAGATGCCCGTACTAGCTATAGCGATCTGGATTATGACCGTGATTATGATACGGCCTACCGAGTCGGTTATGAAAACCGTGGCAGCTATGATGCCCATACCCGTTTTGAAGACGTAGAACCTGATTTGAGACTGAAATGGGAACAAATGAAAGGCGAATCACGTTTAAACTGGGAACAGGCTAAATTTGCAGTGCGTGATGCCTGGAATCGTGTTTCACGTTAATTTTTAATCTTTGGATTAAACTGAAGTTTCTTTGGTAAAATCTGCAATAGGTTTGTGGGTTTTACCAATTTTAGTGATACATCTCACGGTTTGATGAATTAATAAATAAAAGTAGAAAAGTTAATAAATATTTTTTTATATTTAATGCTTGTCAAATGATCACAGAGCGCGTATTTTAATTTCAGAATCACATTTTATGAAAGACATAACATGTTAAAGCAGCCTATCATTTCAAACGCATATTTTTATTTCTGGCAGTTTAGCTAATTGCCTGAATGCGTTTGGGCAATGAAAAGGTTGCCCACCAGTTTATACCTGATCGGCAACCCTGATCAGGTTTTTTTATGCCTTTCATTTTTTACAATATTTTGGAGACAGCCATGACAAACTTTAACTATTCATACTTTAACAACTTTTATTGGTCTTATTTTAGTCAGCTAATGACACTCACAACACCTTCGATTAGACCCATAACGCTCAAATAAAAGTTTGGACTGATTGCCAGTCCCAGGATTAAAGTCATGAATATCCCAAATACATCACAACAACATCATGCTGAAAGCATTTTAATTTTACCTCAGCAGCTTAAGCAGCAATTGCCACTGTCTCCGCAATTGGCCAGCCAAGTCGCTGAACATCGTCAAACCATTCAAAATATATTAGAAGGCAAGGATCATCGTTTGATGGTGGTCACCGGCCCATGTTCCATTCATGATGAAGCCTCCGCGCTAGACTATGCAGAAAAATTAAAACAGCTTCAGTCACAGGTATCTGATCAGATTTTCCTAGTGATGCGTGCTTATATCGAAAAACCACGGACTACGGTAGGCTGGAAAGGTTTCCTTTACGATCCAAATCTGGATGGTTCATCCAATATGCAATTGGGCTTGGAAAAATCCCGTAACCTATACCTCAAAATTATTGCAATGGGTCTCCCGATTGCCTCTGAAATCCTTAGCCCGATGGCAACAGCTTATTTCGATGACTTACTAGCTTGGGGTGCGATTGGCGCACGTACCAGCGAATCGCAAATTCATCGCGAAATTTCCAGCCATATGCCATATAGCATTGGTTTCAAAAATGGTACTGACGGTTCGATTCAAATTGCTCTGGATGCCATTCAGTCTGCCTCTCATCCGCATCAATTCCTGGGAATGAGCCAATCCGGTTTGCCATGCATTTTACACTCGCAAGGTAATCCTAAAGCACATTTGATTTTACGTGGCTCGAATAGCGGACCAAATTATCAATTGTCAGAAATTGAGAAAATCCGCGCCAAACATCAGATCGACTTACCCGCATTGGTGATTGACTGTAGTCATGGCAATAGCTCAAAAAATCCGATGCTGCAGCCTGAAGTACTGGAGCAGATCGTGGCAGAACGCTTACAGACCAATGTTCGTGGTGTAATGCTAGAAAGTCATCTTGTTGACGGGAATCAAAAAATTTCTGAGCAAATGACTTATGGTCAGTCAGTCACTGATGGATGTCTGGGCTGGAAAAAAACCGAACAACTATTGTTAAATATGACTGACTCACTACGAATTGAAGGTTTGAAGCGTAGTGCTTAAAACTGAATGATGTCTTTCCTCAATTGATTGGGGAAAGACAGAATCGGATGAAGCTGATCAGTGCATCTCCCAGATGCTTAAATCAGCTCATCAGAGCGTTTGAAAATAAAAATAATGATTAGAACGATTTTATAAATTGAATAAAATAATTAAATTAAAAAATAAACAATAACAATAATTTATTAGAGATCTTGCTCCAGCTCATTCTATACGGCTGACCAGTCATGATCTCAGGAATCTCGATATGTATACAACCGAATTGCTCGATGAAGCACGTAAATTTATGCACCATATGCTAAGCGTAATACGGACTCCAATAATGAACTGCGCTTGCAAATCAAATTGAAAAGTAATCGTCTTAACCCAGTTTTGCAGGCGGAAAGTACTCAAATATCTATGCTTGAGCAGTCTAGATCACGCACACTTTCTACCGATTAATACTGAGGATCTGGGCAACGCATAATTTGGCTAAAAACGTATGGCCAATGTCACTTTTAATGTTAGGTGGCATAATCAATGCCAGAGTCTGAAAGCGGATATTTCTATTTTGGACTTACAAGGGTTGTTATTCACCAATTAAAATGTCTATGCGATAAACCATTTAAAATGTCCTGTTTTTAACCACAAGAGTCAAGCACAGGATTTAACTTTCTTTGTTCAATAACAGCTTTCTGAGCTTTACGACTCGGCATACTTTTCTTGAGACGGGAACGTTTATTCTGTTTTTCCAACTCTTCATGCTGTTGCTGAATATGTGCCAGAACTGTACCTAACCGTTTATTCTCAACGATCTCATTCTGCTGTAGCCCAGCTAATTTATTGAAAATGCTGTAGTTGAGCTTTCGTCCCTCGTGCATGAGGGCCACAGTCCCATCCGGGTACTCCAGAAATGAAATATATTGCCCAACAAGCTTATGATTCAGCTCTGTCGGTTCAAGCAGATAAATACATTTGTCATAGGTCAGGGTCAGATTCTTGGTGACCTTACGCGGTTCCTGCCAGGTAAAAATATCATCCAGTTCAAGATGAGATTCGGTTA
>NZ_JBSXNI010000022.1:0-15347 GCF_056857555.1 Acinetobacter sp. L-24
TACGCAGAATAACTTTCAACTTTTGCCAGTGTTGATCTGTCAGCATGGTACGAGGCATAGCGAATAGTAAAATTGGGTTTGGCGATTTGATTTTACTACTTCGCTATTTTTTTAAGCTAAAAGTGTCAACACACCCTAGATTGTTTTAAATTTATGCACTCAACCCAGAAAATCATTTTTTTTATGGAAATGCGTTTGACACCCCCCTGTTTTCACCCTATTATACGCCCACCTCTGAAACGTCCCTATCGTCTAGAGGCCTAGGACATCGCCCTTTCACGGCGGTAACCGGGGTTCGAATCCCCGTAGGGACGCCAATTTTCAGAAGTACATTTTATTAAGTCCCTATCGTCTAGAGGCCTAGGACATCGCCCTTTCACGGCGGTAACCGGGGTTCGAATCCCCGTAGGGACGCCATTACTTCAAGCTAAAAGTAGCGGTTTTAAAATTTATCTTCTGTACTGTCCCTATCGTCTAGAGGCCTAGGACATCGCCCTTTCACGGCGGTAACCGGGGTTCGAATCCCCGTAGGGACGCCATATTCGAGATGGTAACATCTCAACAAAAAGCCCGAGCATTGCGACTCGGGCTTTTTTTTATCTTGCAAATTTTATTTCTGAAAACTTTAAACCTTGTTTTTATCATTCGTTCAAATCTAGCTCTCTTTCTGGGGGCTGCCATCCCATTCTTAATTTTACAATTTGTATTGTTTTAACATTTCTATGCATAGAAATATCCGTTCATTTTCATTTAAAGCAATACACCAATAAATTAGAACAAAAATTCAACACCCTGCTTTTAGAGGGCACGTTAAGGTAAATCAAGAGAAATCTGCAAGGATCAGATTATGTTCGTCAGCACAGAGCTAAGTTTACCTTTATCGCCAAATAAAAATCATAATTATCAAATTAAAAGCTTTAAGGATTGGGTCGACTTTTTTCAAGATACTGAAATTTCGACATATACCAAAACTGAAAAAGCTGAATCTTATTTGAGCGATCTGATTAAAAATTTAAATATTGATACTCTCGGATGGTTAGATCAGCCCCCACAGGTTGAACAGCATCTTTTAGAACAACATCATCAAATCTGTGCCACTTTCCAGACCTATGTCAATCGCCGGAAACAGCAACAGCCCCGGGAATATTTTCCGACGGTTTCTCATGCTTTCGAATTCCTGGCGAAAGTTGCACCGGTTAAACTGGTCGATGGTGCTTGGTTGTATTCAACCGTGCCAAACTGTAATCAGCCCGAGTTGAAAGATTTGATTTACATCTATCTCGAAGAGCTTGGTTTAGGGCATCCGCGTGCCAATCATGTCACCATGTATCAGGACCTGTTGAGTCATTATGAGCTGAACAGTTATGCCGAGCATTTGGATGACAGTTACTACGAACAGGCTGCCGTACAGCTCGCACTGGCTTATGCCCCGGCCAAATACCTACCTTTGGTCATTGGCTTTAATCTCGGCTATGAACAGTTACCGCTGCATCTGTTAATCACCAATTATGAACTGGCTGAACTGGGTATCGATCCACATTATTTCAATGTGCACATTACTATTGATAATGCTCACAATGGTCATGCGCAGAAATCCCTGCAAGCATTTATCCAGCATTTTAATCATGCAGAAAACCCGGAAACTTATCTGGAGCTGATTAAAAAAGGCTATGTCCTGAATGACATCGGCAAAAGTTCTTCTCAGATTATTAAGGAACTGGACATTGAACAGATGGCTTTAAAAGTGTTCCAGAATAAAGCGCTGATTGGTCAATATATTCATAATCAGAAATGCCAGTTTAGTGGCAAGACCATCAATGACTGGTTATCCGATCCTGCCCAGATTGCCGAGTTTTTGCAGGTCATGATTGAAAAAGGCTGGATCGTAAAAGATGCACCAGTGGAACAAAGCCGTTTCTGGAAAATGATAGATCATCCGGAAGGTAAAATGTTTGGGGTCTTTAATGCGACCGAAAAACAGATTATTAGAGACTGGATTCAGGGGGCAGGCTTGGCAACTCGCCTATCGTCACGTAGTGCAACTCCTTCACAGGCAAAAATTGAACCTGCAATGAGCCGCATGGACCAGCAGCGCTTAAATCAGTTAAAAAGCCGTTTCATACGCTGTGAAGGTGCTGAACAGAAAATTGATTTACTGATTCCTTATACTGCACCGCATATGCATCATACTGAAATTGGTTTATGGGCGACTCGTCAGTTAAGCCAGTTATTATTTCCTTTTCAGACCCAGGCGATGCATTATTCCTAAAGCACCCCTAAGTGCCAGAAATTAAAAAACCGGACATTTGCAGTGTCCGGTTTTTTAATAAAGATTAAGCCGATTTTCGCGAGTTTAATTGTCCCTTGATCACCGCTTTGACATTGCCTTTCAGATACTGCAAAAAGACCTTTAGTGGTGACAGCTTTGGATTAGGCTGCTTGCCTTTGGCAATTTCTTTAAACTGCGCGGCATACCAGATGATTTCCATAATCGCCATTTTGTCGACCATTGGAATACCGGTTTTAATTTTCTCAACCGCATAACGTACATCATGCCCTGCAACCAGACGATTGCCCAAGTCAGGTTCTACCGCAAAGGGACGTGCAATCCCGACAAAATCACAAGCACCACTGTCAAGCGCGGCATTCATGCCTTCAACAGTTCGGAATCCACCAGTGACCATGATATGGCACTTCACTTCCTGACGGATTTTTTCGGCAAAATCGAGGAAATAGGCTTCACGGGCAATGGTTGAAGCTTTGCGTTTGTCTTCTTTTACACCAGCCATGGCAGGCGCTTCATAACTACCGCCGGATACTTCAATGATATCAATCCCGGCTGCATCCATCGCCTTAAAGACATAGATCACATCTTCTTCACTTATACCACCGCGCTGAAAGTCAGCAGAATTCAATTTGACTGAAATAATGAAATTTTCTGAGCTTGCAGCACGGACAGCCTGATAGGTTTCCAGCAGAAAACGGGTACGATTCTCAATACTACCACCCCATTGATCCTGACGCTTATTGGTTAGCGGTGACAGAAACTGGCTAATCAGATAACCATGTGCCCCATGCAACTGCACCCCCTCAAATCCTGCTTTTTCACAGATGGCAGCCGAAGTGGCAAAGCGCTGAATAATATCCAGGATTTCATCTTCGCGCAGTTCCCGTGGGGTTCCAAAGCTCATGGCCAAAGCCGGACTAAAGGATACTGCCGAAGGTGCAACCGTTTCTTTATTCAGACCTTTGGGACACTGGCGGCCCGGATGCGACAACTGGACCAATTGTACCATGCCATGCTGTTTGCCTACGTCGGCCCAGACTTTAAGCTGCGCCAGATCGCGTTCTGTTTCTACCACTACGACGCCCGGTTCATTCTTGGCACGATAATCCACCATGACATTACCCGTAATAGCACAACCCAAGCCACCTTCGGCCCATGCTTCATACAACTTGAAATGTGCCTGATTGGGCTGGCCGGCATCATTGGCCAGTGCTTCACTCATGGCACCTTTAATGATGCGGTTTTTAAAAGTGATATTGCGAATTTGAATGGAATCGGCCAATTGAGTCATGATCTGTCCTGATACGTTACTTTTATTTTGTACTCGTTTATAACGTAAGCCAGAACAATTGACAATCAGTCTTGTCAAATTTACACAATTTTTATCTGCTTATTTTCTTATGGTTAAAGATTTTTGTGATTTAGTTTCTTGGATCAAAAGCATCCCGTACCGCTTCTCCCATATAGATCAGCAAACTCAGTACAATCGCCAAACTAAAGAATCCCGACAATGCCAGCCACGGCGCATTTAAGTTGTTTTTGGCCTGAAGCAAGAGTTCCCCGAGGGATGCCGAATCGGGTGGCAGACCATACCCTAAAAAATCCAGCGCTGTCAGTGCAGTAATATTGGCGGTTAGCATAAAAGGTAACTGTGACAGGCTAGAACCTATCACATTGGGAAGAATATGTTTGAACATGATCCGTCCATCCCCGGCCCCGATACTTCTTGCTGCCCAGACATATTCCAGATTTCTGGCGCGCAAGAACTCAGCGCGCACCATACTCACCAGTGTGGTCCAGCCAAATAACAGCATGATCAGAAATAGCCAGTAAATACTCGGAGTAAACAGACTGACCAGTACCATCACCATAAACAGCATCGGTAAACCACTCCAGACTTCGAGTATGCGTTGCCCGATCAGGTCAATCCATCCGCCATAATAACCCTGAATTGCCCCTACTAAAATTCCCAACGCTGCAGACAATAGAGTCAGAGCAAAACCAAACAGTAATGAAATCCTTAAGCCATATAGAATCCGTGCCAGAACATCACGGCCCTGATCATCTGTTCCCAGCCAGTTTTGCGCACTCGGTGGCGAAGGCACTGGTACAGCCAGTTCAAAATTTGGCGTTTGAGAGGAAAACGGAATGATGGGCCAGATCGCCCAGCCCTTTTCTGCAATCAGTTGCTGTACAGCGGGATCTTTATATTCTGCTTCTGTCTCAAATACCCCACCAAACGTGGTTTCTGGATAGGATTTCAGGATGGGCAGATAAAAAGCATGATCATATTTCACCAACAAGGGCTTATCGTTAGCAATCAGTTCTGCACCCAAGGAAATGATGAAAATAGCACTGAAAATAATAAAGCAGCCAAAGCCCAGCTTATGCTGCTTAAAACGTTGCCAGCGTGCTTGCATCAAGGAAGACATTATTGTGATCCTCGACGTGAACTGAAATGAATCCTTGGATCAATCAGTTGATAGAGCAAATCACTGAGTAAACGCAGTATCAGGCCGAGCAAAGTAAAAATAAACAAAGTACCAAAAATCACCGGATAGTCACGCTGAATAATCGCCTCAAAGCCTAAAACACCCAAGCCATCCAGATTAAAGATAATCTCGATAAACAGGTTTCCCACAAAAAACACCCCGATCAGAACTTCAGGCAAACCTGCGATAAGCACTAAAATGGCATTCCGGAATACATGCCGATACAGCACTGCATGTTCAGTTAAACCTTTGGCCCGCGCAGCCAAGACATATTGCTTAGTCAGCTCTTCTACAAAGGAAAATTTGACCAGATAGGTCAAACTGGCAAATCCGCCAAGCACCATGGCCAACAGCGGCAAGGCCATATGCCAGAAATAATCCTGAATTTTCGCAAAGAATGAGAGTTCAGCAAAATTTTCAGAGCGAATTCCCTGCAAGGGAAACCAGTGCAGATAAGACCCACCAGCAAAAAATACGATGAGTAAAATGGCAAAAATAAAGGCTGGAATGGCATAGCCTACTGCCAACACTAGAGAGGTAGTCTGATCAAACAGACTGCCATGTTTTCGGGCTTTTCTAATCCCTAAAGGAATGGAGACCAGATAAATCAGCAAGGTACTCCACAGGCCTAAAGAAAGCGATACTGGCAATTTTTCCCAGATGAGTTCAGTCACAGGTTTGTCTTTGAAAAAACTCTGCCCCAGATCAAACTGCGCATAACGCGTTAGCATTTCCCAAAATCGAATATGCAGCGGCTGGTCAAAGCCGTACTGGATATTAATCTGCTCAAGCATCTCCGGTGTGAGGCCTTGCTTTCCCTGATACTGCAATCCGGTATGCGCCAAACCATTGACCTGTTGCGCCTGATAAATCGCCTGCTCCACCGGACCACCGGGTGCCAGCTGGATCACCATGAAATTGATCAGCAAAATGATCAGCAAGGTTGGAATCATCAGCAACAGACGTTTGAGAATATAAGTGCTCATGGCACTCCCTGATAGGCTTGGAGCTTAATGCTGTTTGAAATAATCAGCCACATGTCTGGCCTTTTCTGCATCGACCCACCAGTAATCAATCCCGGCGGAGAGTTTAGGTTTTCGTTGCGGCTGCTGATACATATTCCAGTAAGCATACCAGTATTCGCCCGTACCATAAGTCAGAATATGATAATAGCCTGCTCGCAGTAAACGGTCTAATGCTCGGGTACTATTCACCAGCTGTTCACGGTTTTGAGCTTGAGTCACCTGCTGAATGACTCCATCAATGGCCGGATTTCGAATACCGGCATAATTATAATTACCTGACTGCGCTGCGGCCTGACTGCCCCAGAACTGTTTCTGCTCCTGCCCCGGTGTCAGGGATTGCGGCATGGTATCAACAATCATATCAAACTGATAATTCCGCAGCCGTTCATAATATTGCGCGGTTTCTACCATACGAATGCTGGCCTGAATGCCCAAGCGTTTTAAATGACGTAGATATGGCATCAGATCACGCTGCTGTTCTGCCTGATGCAACAGGAACTCAATCTGTACCGGTTGACCCGCAGCATTGACCAACTTCCCCTGTTGATAACGATAGCCTGCCTTTAATAGCAATTGACGGGCCTTTAACAGATTGTTCCGGTTAAAACCGGAGGCATCTGACTGAGGATATTTCCAGTCCTTAAGTACCGCCTGACGTTGAACCTGATCAAGCTGCTTTAAATGGGGTTTTAAAATGTGCAGTTCTTGAACACTTGGCCGTCCATGAGATGCCAGCTCGCTATTGGAAAAAAAGCTGTTCAGGCGCTGATATTCACCATAGAACATGGCTTTATTCAGCCATTCAAAGTCATAGGCAAAACTCAAGGCTTGCCGGAAACGGATATCGGCAAAAGGCTGACGGCGGGTATTGAATATCAGACTCTGGGTCGGAATCGGGTTGTGATGCTGAAAGCGGTAACGCTGCACCTGTCCTTGCCGAACGGCAGGAAATTGGTAGTC
This sequence comes from Acinetobacter sp. L-24, assembly GCF_056857555.1. The sequence continues at coordinate 6,765 of NZ_JBSXNI010000022.1, forward strand.
TTTCACCCAACGGTTGACCTGTTTTTCCTCATGCAAGGTAAATTGGCCCGACTTGAAAGCTTCGAACTTGATTTCAGGGCTACGATAATAACGATACTTGATCCGGTCAAAATTATAACGCCCGCGGTTGACCATCAAGTCTTTGCCCCAATATCGGGGATTGCGTTTATAGCTAATACTACGTCCAGCATCTATGTGTTCAATGACATAAGGCCCTGAACCCAGCATCGGTTTCAACGTCAATTCTTTAAAATTACGCTTTTGCCATTCCTGTTTAGAATAAATGGGCATCTGCGCGACAATCATCGCCATTTCCGGATTATGTCCGGATTTAAAATGCATTTTGACCTGTAAAGGTGACAGGACTTCCAGCCGGTTTAAATCAGCCAAATACATCTGCAGGCCAAAATTGGACTGGGTCTGAAACAGTTCAAAACTGTATTTGACATCTTGTGCAGTTACCGGCTGGCCATTACTAAACCGTGCTTTCGGATTTAAATGAAAAATAATAAAGGCGGTTTTCTTGGGGTCAAAACTGACTTTTTCCGCCAGCAAGGGATAGTACACACCGGGCTCATCCAGTGACTTGGACAGCAAACTGTCAAAAATATAGTTGCCCCCTTCAGTGACATTGCCCTTGCCATTCATGCTGTTTAAATTATCGAAACTGCCATCAGCTGCTAGAATCAGCGTACCGCCTTTCGTTGCTTGCGGATTGGCATAAGGCAGGGATTTGGCCTGGGCATATTTCGGCTGGTTATATAGCGCGATATATGGGGTGGTGATCAGGGCTGCCCAACTGCTACTCACGAGCAGCGGGGCTAGCCAGATAAACCTGAAAGTTTTAAATAAATGAGCGAATCTCATGATCCATTCATTAATTCGGTACTTTAATCACATCGCCAATACGCAATTGCGTATTCGGTTTGAGATCATTCATTTCCGCCAGTTCATTGCTGTTCATACCATAGCGTGAAGCCAGACCGATTAAGGTATCACCGCGTTTGACTTTATAATCAGTCACCAGTTTTGGAATCTGAATGGTTTGACTGACCCTTAATCCTGCGCGTGGACTTAGATTATTTAATTGAGCCAAGTCGGTCACGCTTATGCCTAAACGGCTGGCGATTGCATTCAGGGATTCGCCTGATTTAACGGTATAGGATTCAGTTGCCTTAGAAGCTACAGGCTTAGTTGCCACTTTCACATCTTCAACTTTTTTATCTACCGGAAAGTCACCCTCAATTTTTAAACGCTGACCAATACGCACCGTACTATTGGTATTCAGGCCATTTAAATCTGCCAGATATTTCAGTTGTAAATGATACTGACGTGCAATAGAACTTAAGGTTTCACCTGACTTCACCACATGCGAATCCGATTTTGTATTCTTCGTCGCAGTTTCAGCAACCACTTCACGTACCGGTTCAGCAACTTCACCACTGAGTTTCAGGCGCTGTCCCACACGCAAGCCGGCATTACGTGACATGCTATTCAGGCTCGCCACCTGGTCCATTGACAGATTGTATTTTGCGGCAATACCGGTCAGCGTATCACCCGCTTGAACCGTATAGGTTTCAGGGATCTGACTGCCGGCTGGAATCTTGATGGTCTGACCTATACGTAAACCACTATTGGCAGACAACCCATTCAATACAGCCAGTTCAGAAACACTCAGCATGCTTTGACTGGCAATGCTATACAGGGTTTCACCGCGTTTGACCTGATAGTTTTCAGTCGCAGTCTGATCGACTTTGACATTTTCAAACTTCTGCTCAGTTTTCTGGCTAGATGCCGTTAGCCCTTCAACTTCCTGAAGTGGTACATTGATTTTCTGTCCCACCATCAGACTGCTACCGGCAGTCAGACCCGACGTTAATGATGCCAGTTCGGTATTTGAAAGCCCGTAACGATCGGCAATCAGTTTCAGATATTCACCGCGTTTCACCGTATAAGATTTGGTCTGAACCTTGGCAGTTTCAGCTTTTTTAATCTCTTCAGCTTTAGATTTAGAGGCAACCGTTTCTTTCAGTGACAGCTTTTGCCCAACAAACAGACCGCTATTGGTACTCAGTCCATTAAAATCAGCCAGTTGTTTCACGCTAAAACCAAACTGATTCGCTACGCTAGTCAGAGAGTCATTGGCCTGAACCACATAAGTTTCCGGCTTTTCTTTGGCTTTGCTGGCTTCCTGTACCGGTTTGGCATCATACAGATAAATGGTGGTACCCACATACAGCGGAGAATTTGGATCAATCTGGTTCCATTTCGCCACATCACGCCAGTTCACCCCATTTTTAGCCGCAATCATTGCCAGATTATCACCTGGTAACACCTTATAGGTACTGCGTTTGCCTTTTGGAGCAACCACCACCACTTCAGAATCAGTCTTGACGTAATTTTTGCCCTGATTCAGCTGGGCTTCAACCGAATTCGCAGTGGTATTGTCAGCAACTTCTTTTGGATAAGAGAAGCCTTTTGTCAGTTCTTTACCTTGCTGCTCAGCCACAGACAGGCTGGTTTGAATGGCAGTCAGCTTGATTTTGCCATCATAAGGATCAACAATTTCTGTGCCAGCCGGCGCCAATGCTTTCAGCTCTTCAACCACTTGGGCCTGTTCTGCCGGTGTTGCGACAGGCTGCAGAATTTCATCTACAGTTTTCTGAATATCCTGTGCGATGACCGCCTGCTGAACTTGTTGACGCTCAGCTGCAGAAATCGGTGGTTCGACCTGAATTTGTTTCGCTGGCGCTGCAGGTGTTACAGCTACCGGAATACGCGGCGCACTTGGAATTGGCAAATCACTTTGTGCCGCAAAACTGGCTAAAGCAGATGAGCCTTTAGGTGTCGAAATCTTTTTCGTAGTCTTCGTTACAGTATTGGCCGTTGTCGCGGTACTTACCGCTGCTGTGACGACAGATGGCGTACTTGCAGCTTTCGCCGGAGTCGTTGTTTTAGCAACGGTCGTTACAGGCTGATTACTAACAACCGCTGGCGGAGTCTGTTTAGAAGGCGTAATCGTTTTCGTATTTAATTCTGGCGGTGCAGCTCTGGTGGGCACCACTGTCGTCGTATTTCGCGGCAGGCTGCTCGTGTTACTCGCCCATAAACCGCCTGAGCCGGATAATTTTTTCAGCTTCTCATCGACTGAAGGACTTAGGTCAGCTGGAATCAGAATACGGCGCGGACTTGCAGGATCAATATGATCACCACGATGACCCGGGTTTAATTGATACAGTTCTGCACGGCTTAGACCAGTGATGGCTGCAATTTCATTTAAACTGGCAACACCGACCGGTACTTCACGGAAATGCGGACGGTTGGCAATCGGTGGCAAACTCACCCCATAACTGCCCGGATTTTTAATAATTTGTGCAACTGCCAGAAAACGTGGCACATAGCTCATGGTTTCTTGTGGCAGTTTCAAGGACCAATAATCGGTGGGCAGACCTGCAGCTTTGTTACGGTTAATTGCCTGCTGGATACGGCCTGGGCCGGCATTATAAGAAGCGAGCGCCAATTCCCAGGAACCAAACTGGTTATACAGACTGCCTAAAAATTCATAGGCTGCACGGGTCGATTCCACCACATCACGACGACCATCGTATAAAGAAGTCTGCTTTAAACCATAAATGCGGCCGGTACTTGGAATAAACTGCCATAAACCTGCTGCCGCCGCACTACTGGTCGCTGCCGGGTCATAAGAACTTTCAATAATCGGTAACAGTGCCAACTCGGTCGGCATGCCACGGCGTTCTGCTTCTTTTACTGTGTAATATAAATAACGTGATGCACGCGCACTTAAACGATCCAGATAAGGCTGACGTGAAATAAACCAGCCACGCTGCGCATCAATCCGCGGATTCCAGACACTTAAGTCCATCTTGAAACCTACGGTCATGCGTTTCCAGACATCACCATGTTTCAGAATCTGTAAACGGTCGCCTTCGACTGCACGCATATCCGTTGCAGAGAGTAAATCTTCGAGTCCATCCAGACTACTGGCATCCAGATATTGTGATCCAACCTGCTTGCTTGATGCTGTTTGGGTCGCACTTTGTGTAGATGAACAGCCCGTCAGTCCTAGAGAAGCAAGCGCAGTTCCCAGTACAGAATATTTTAAAAATGTAGGTAATGTCGGCTGCCACAAAATTGCGGTTGGTTTATACATAAAGAAATCCAAACAACTCGTATATAAATTTATTTTTTAGATATGCCATTGTAGTGAAGCATGTCGAAGACTCAAGCCAATAATTTACCGCGATTTCACGTTAAATGTTACAAGAAATTAAAAAATCCCGGACATATAGATTGATCGACTGCATTTGCGCTATACAATAAGCCTTCCAGCTTGTTCTATTTTGATCGGATTTAATCTATGTCACACACTATCACACTTTATGTTGATGGCGCCTGTCGCGGCAACCCGGGTTTAGGCGGCTGGGGTGCGTACATTGTTAATGGCCAACAAGAACACAAAATTTATGGCGGTGAAGATCATACTACCAATAACCGCATGGAACTGACGGCTGCGATTGAAGGGATTCTGTTCTGTGACAAGCAAGACAAACTGGTGATCTATACCGATTCCAAGTATGTCAAACAAGGCATTACCGAATGGATTCACGGCTGGAAAAAGAAAAACTGGAAAGACGTCAAAAATCCGGATCTGTGGCAAAAGCTCGATGAAGTCTGTCAGGGACGTGACATCGAATGGCACTGGGTCAAAGGTCATGCCGGACATCCGGGCAATGAAATGGCCGATCAGCTGGCCAATCTGGGTGCTGATGAAACCCTGAAAAAATCCAAGCAAAGCCCTTCAATGTCTGAAGATAAAAAAAAATCTGAACCCGACTGGTTGCTAGACGATCCTTTCGGTCTGGATCTGGCTGAGAGTGAAGAAGAGCTGGAAGACCTGCCGGAAGAAATCATCGAAGTGACTGTTGAAGAAATTGTACAGACTGAAGTTTTAGCAACGGACAGCAATAAAGATGCTTCATCTTCAGACGCATCTGCCTCGACTGAGCTACATCCGCAAATTGTCATTACACCAGCAAAGCTACAGCTGCATGGCCCACGACAACTGATTCTGGATACTGAAACCACCGGTTTTTATTATCAGGATGGTGACCGGATTATTGAAGTCGGCGCGCTGGAAATGATTAACCGCAAACTGACCGGCAGCTCGATTCATATCTATATCAATCCGAAAACACCGGTCGGCGATTCCGTGAATGTCCACGGGATCACCGATGAATTCCTGCAAGACAAACCGCTGTTTGAAGAAATTTCTCAAGTGCTGTTTGACTATTTACACGGCGCAGAAATTATTGCGCATAACGCGACTTTCGATATGAACTTCCTGGATATGGAATTCAAGCGCGCAGGTTTTAAAGCGCTCTCCGAGGTTTGTGAAGTCACCGATACCCTGGCATTAGCCAAGTCCAAACATCCCGGGCAGAAAAATTCGCTGGATGCCTTAGTGCGCCGTTACGAGATTCCACAACGCGACCGTACTTTCCACGGTGCCTTGCTTGATGCGGAAATCCTGTCGGATGTTTATCTGGCGATGACCGGTGGACAAGTGTCTTTTGATATCGATGCCCTGTCTCAGTCTGAAGACCAGAACAGCCGTTCAGGGATGGCCAGAGTTGAAATTGAATTGCCGGTGATTCTTCCGTCAGAACAGGAATTGCAGGAACATGAGAATTGGGTCAAACAATTCGAAGAAAAACATGGAACTGCTTGCCTTTTCGCAAAATAAAATCTACATTTCCGGGGATACTTTAGGTTTAAAACTATCGTTCTTCAGTTATAGTAAATACAAAGAGGCCCCGTAGTTTAAAGCGGGGGCTCATATATAGATAATACTCCAGGAAAGGTGCAGATCATGTCTTACCAAACCTCTATACATTTTGATCCAACAGCTTTACTGATAATAAAAAATGAGGTTGATAACTCGATCAAGTTAGTCGAATCAGCAGTAAGCACCTTGGTAGAAGACCAGACTTTACCTTTTGGTATTGATGATGCATTAAATCAGTTCGAACAATGCGCCCAGGTTCTGGCACTCATCGACATGTCCAGTCTGGCAAAAGTCGCTCAATATTCAGCAGAATTAATGCGCAAGATTATGGGGAATCCGGCGCAGGTTAATACTCAAGAAGTGATCGCCTTGAGTGAAGGCACCACCATGCTGAAACGCTATATCGAATTTATCTGTTTGCGTGAAGTGAAAATTCCACAGTTTTTGCTGGATACCCTGAACCGTCTGGAACTGGCTTTGGGTAAACCACTGACGACTGAAGGCCAGCATGTAGAATCGCTATTAGATTGCGTCACTCCTGATTTTGCGCTGCCACAGGCACCAAGTCTGGAAAAATCCCAATATGTACACCGTCTGTATAAGCTGTCACTCAACAAGCTGATCAATCAGGAAGAAAGTGAACTGGATTTGCAAGCCATCAAACTGGTGGGGGCTTATCTGGCCGGACTTGCAGAACAACATGACAGCAAGCAGTACTGGAATCTGGTATATGTCGCGTTAAACAATATTGAGCACCTGCTGATTAATGAGCCACGTCTACGCACCTTGGTGAGCATTGAGCGCAACATGGCACAGTATTTTAGCTCGGCAGACAGCTTCAAGGCTTCGCTGGCTGATCTGGCCAATGTGCTCAGCCTATGTATCAGTCAGGAAGATGAAACTGCGCAATCTATCCGTAGCCAGCTCAATGTTGGCGATGACCTACTGACCGATATGCAATTACAGGTCTTCAGTCGCCACCTGTATGGTCCTGACTTTGAAACCATGCATACCATCAGCGAGTTGGTGACCACGGAAATGGCACAGATTCGTAATGACATCGAGTTCAACTATCAGAATATGACGCCTGAAAAGACTCAGGAATTACAGGCTCAACTGAATAGTTTGGCCAATATCTTCAAGGTGTTGAACCTGAATGAAGCCTATCATGACCTGACCCGTCAGGCTGCTTCACTGAGCCAGCCCGAGATTATGCAGGATGCCAGCTTTGCCCAGCAGTTGATGAATGTCATTCTGTCTGCCATGAACTCGATTGGCGTACTGGAACGTCATCACACTTCGAGCCGCTTGCAGCTGCGCGTCAACAACATGAATATTTCTCTGGACCGTCTGGATGAAGCACACGCTGCTTTACTCACAGAAACCAAGGCCCTGATCGAGCTTTCTAGCCAGATTCTCAGCAATTACCTGCAAGATCATGACTTGACTGCCCTCGAACCTGTTCCTGTACAGTTTTGCGAGATTGGCGGCGCGATGCTGTTCCTGAATGCAGAACATGTTCGTACTGCATTCACCACCACTGCAGAATTCATCAAGAACCGTATTGATCTGTCGATTGCATTAAGTCCGGAAGAAATTCATCGTGCTTTAGACACCCTGGCCAGTGCCGACATGATGATTGATAACTTAAAGAACAAACAGCCTGTATTACAGGCGATGTTTCAGGTAGCATTGGACAGTAGTGAGAAACTCAAAATAGTTGCCTAATGTCCAAATTATCACTTGCTTATATTTTTCAACAACAGCAACTGCTGGTCGATCAACACTTTCAACTTCCACGGGTTGAAGCCTTAGCAAGTGATTTGCTACTCCACACGGGTGATCAGGTGATTGCCCGTGATCTTCTTCCCGATGAGCCGATTCCTGCAGGCTTGCAACTGGTTCCCATCCGTCAGCTGTTACAGTTCTGGAATACCCAGCAATTCGAACAGGCCAGCCGCGCAGTACAACTTTTAGAATGGCGTCGTAACCATAAGTTCTGTAGTCATTGCGGTACAGCGACTGAAGCGCATGCTGTTGAATATGCCATGGTCTGCCCATCCTGCAACTACCGGCAATATCCACGGGTACAGCCTTGCGTTATTACTGTTATTACCAAAGGTGAAGACGAGATTCTGCTGGCCAAAAATGCACGTAATACTAAAAGCCAGATGTATGGACTGATTGCCGGTTTCGTTGAAGTGGGTGAAACGCTGGAAGATGCAGTACGTCGTGAAACGCTGGAAGAAGTCGGTCTGCATCTCAAAAATATCCAGTATCTGGCCAGCCAGCCCTGGCCTTTCCCAAGTAACCTGATGATTGCCTTCAAGGCAGAATATGCTGGTGGTGAGCTACAGCTGCAGGAAGAAGAAATTAGCGATGCGCAATTCTTTAAATTCGATCAGCTGCCTGAAATTCCGTTTAAAGGCAGTATTGCCCATGCCATGATCATGCATGTGACTCAAGGTACGGCAGTCTCAGACGACACCAAGACCTGGCTATAAATCTGCACTCGAAAGATTTAGCTCAACGGCTTAAAAAAGAATCCAGGGGAGATCATCCACTGGATTCTTTTTTATCTATTGCTTAGGGTCTGTTGACATTTACTGTTCATAATTAACCCTATAAAGGTAGCTATAAAAATATACAGGCTAAAGCAACAGAACTTTGATAATTTCTTTTGAGCTTGTCATATCGAGTAGCTATTCCTCTAAATTGCTTTAATCTACAAAACATATTTTCAACTAAATGCCTGATTTTATATAAACACCAGTCCA
>NZ_JBSXNI010000023.1:0-57832 GCF_056857555.1 Acinetobacter sp. L-24
CCACACTATAACCTTTCTCGGTAACTTGCTTTACTGCTTCAATTTTGAATTCTTCAGGATATCGTTTACTGCTCATAAGCACCTCGTTAATTAGCCATTTTATCTAACTAAAAGGTGTCTACAAAATTAGTGGCTATTCAGACTAATGATGCTGGTCTAGTTTGTCGGAGATGTGGCATTTCTAGACCAACGTTACACAAGTGGTGGAAACGATATTCTGAGCAAGGTATTGATGGATTAAGTAGCCAGAGTAGACGTCCCTTAAAATCGCCAAATACTAAAATCAATGCTGAGCTAGAAATCTTGGTGCTCGACGTTTGCAAACAGAATTGATGAGGCTGCACGGAGTCTCGTTGTCCTTAGCGACTATCCATAAAGTACTATTCCCCCATCAAGTCAAACCGATTAAAAAATTCCGTCGTAAAGCAATTTCATTCGTTATGAACGTCCATTACCAGGCGATAGAATTCAAATGGATACCTGTAAACTGGGTCCAGGACTATATCAGTACACATCTATCGATGACTGCACACGATATCGCGTTTTAAGGATATATACACGCCGAACAGCAGCGAATACTCTCGACTTTTTAGGCTGCGTAATTGAAGAAATGCCTTTTCCCATACAGCGAATACAGACCGATCGTGGGCGGGAATTCTTTGCTGAAAAAGTACAGAAAAAATGATGCAGCATGGAATCAAATTTAGGCCAAATAAACCAGGTTCACCTCATCTGAATGGCAAGGTAGAGCGCTCACAAAAGACTGATAAATCTGAGTTCTACGCTACTGTAGATATCGATTCTGAGGATATCCAAGACAAGTTAGCCGAATGGCAGCATTACTATAACTGGATGAGACCACATTCAGCTTTGAAAGGTAAAACACCGATGGAGAGGTACTTTGAATTATGTGAAGAAACTCCTTTCTCAGATGAAGTCCAGAAGCAATACACCCCCCTCAAATAAACGGATTCAACATCCCAATTACAAAATGGATTTAGAGATCGCTAAATTGAAACGATCTCTATGAATCACACATCCTTATGCGATTGAATAAGCCTGTAATCATCTGTTTGTGAAATAAAGATTAAAGATCTATATTATAAAAATCATGTACAATCGCACGAGCACCAAATCTTTCTTTTTGATTAATCAACCCCGTATTTAAAAATTTCCCTTCATTTTCATTAGAAGTACCAAAGTCAAATATTTTGGCAAATTTCTTACTGTTATTTATTAAAAAATCAATCAGATAGTCTAATACTTTTTCTTCTCTCCCCTTATCATTACTAGCCAAATACTGAGCATGAACCACTCTCTCTGTTTCAAAAGTAACTGCTGCTGCAACAATCTGCCCATCCAGACAGCACTTATAAGCTCTTATATTATTGGGAAATCTGCTTTTCAATAAATCTATCTCAATTTCATTATGTACAGGCTGTTGGTTATGATGCTGATTTAATACTTCACGAAGAACACCCCAGACTATACTAGGCTGATCTACCTCTTCGCAAATTACCCCATTTTTTTTGAGTTTCTTAATGGATCTTTTTTTGCTCTCTGAATATGAATACTCTTCCTCTAAATCAATAGAAACACTTATATCTCTACGATAAAGGTTTGCATGATTTCTAAATAAAGCATATAAATCTTCTTGCGCTGGATAATTATGATAAATGACCGGGATACATTTATATACGATTTTTTCAATATTGTTTTCTTTTAAAAAAATCTTTAATTGAGCAAAGAGTTCAAGCATATCAGCTGTATGCACTCCCCTATCAATCAAAAACCCACCAAAGGTTAGACCTTGATGACTATAAAAAATCTTATCTTTAATATTTCCAGGCAATAAAGCTATGATTTTATGTTTATCATTTTTAAATATTAATGAGAAATCCTTAAAACGATCAGAATGATACTCCATAAAATCCCGATTAAACATAAAATGATAATTTTTACATTTTAATAAAAAATCATTCCACATTATTTTATCTAAATCTTCATATTTTTTTATTTTAAAGCTTGCCTCTTCACTCACTACAATCTCCTGGATATTATAAATATTCTCTATTTATTATTTTCAACCTAGATATAACCAAAGTTTATATTTAAAAATGATTCCTAAAAGCTAATCCATTTTCAATATTTGCAATAATCTATGGTTTATATGATCAGCATTAAAATTTTTTTTAGCATATAGAAATCCTTGATATCCCATTTTATTTACTCGTTCAGGATGTTCTATAAAATAAATCATTTTGTTTACTAATGCTGCTACATCCCATTTTGGAATCAAGAAACCTGTGACTCCATCTTCTATAGTTTCATTACAGCCTGGTACATCTGTTGTAATAACTGGACGTCCAATAGCCATAGCTTCTTGCATACTACGAGGAACACCTTCACGATAATATGAGGGCAATACAAATACAGTACTATTACTTATTCGATTAGCTACATCTTTAACAAACCCATCATATTCTATTATACCTTTCTCTATTAGCTGGTTTAATTCTACTTGTTTCAGTCCTGTAGGGTTTTCTGTATCTAAACAACCTATAATCTTAAATATTATATTAGGATATTTTTTTTTAATTATTTTAGCAGCCTGTAAATACTCAAATATTCCCTTTTCAGCAATTAATCTAGCTACAAAAATAAAAGATATATTTTTTTGATCATCCCATTTTTTATAGCTAAAATCTTTTAAATTCAGCCCAATAGGTCCTAAAACTTCAATCGCATTTTTTTTATGAGGAATATTATAGTAATGTACTAAATCTTTAGGGTCATCATGATTTAAGAATATAATTTTATCTAAGTATGGAAATGCCAGCCGATATAGAGAAATTTGCACAAAACGTATAAATTGGGCTTTCAGACTTTGCCCATGTTTATGAATGGTAAAAGGCGAACCCAATCCTTCAATCATGCCATAAATATAAGGAACTTTCGTTCTGTAAGCAGCTAAAGTTGCATAAATAACTGGTTTAGTTGAGTATGAAAATACTATATCAGGTTGAATTTTTTTTATTTTATTTATAAGTTGAAAAATAGAATATAGATCAGATAATGGATTTACCCCCCCTCGACTAAGTTGATAGGTAATAGGGGTCGCTCCAAGATTTTTAATTGTATCTAGCCACTGATCATCATACTCTGATACAAAAGCATAAACCTGATGACCCTGCTCTAAACATGCAAAAATAAAATCTTTACGAAAATTATAAAGGTTATAAGCAGTAGAACCTATAATAGCAATTTTTTTATTTATCATTATTTAAACACTCTATAATTTCTAATTGTGAAGCATAAAAAATTTTATCGCTTTCAGAAACAGTAGTAATTCTACGTTTATGTAAAATCTGCATTAAATTAAGAAAATTTAATATTTTTACAATAATTTTTTTTATCTCAAATTTTAGAAGAATCTTATTTTTTTCGCGATCAGCGATTATATTATTATAATATTTTTTGATTACTTCAATCTGGGTATTATAACCACGGATCATTTTCTCTTTTTTTACATTTTCTACTTCTCGATAAAAATACAATGGTTCTTGCATTACCATATAATTAAAATCATTTTTTATAGCTGCTGAGAGCCATAATTCATAATCTTCAGCTAGGCAGTTATTTTCCTGATAAGGATTTCTTTGACACCATGCCTTACGTGCAAGAAGTGAAGGATGTAATAAATTTGTCAACCCTTGCAAAATTTCTTTTGGCTGCATCTGGTGGGTAGAAAAAATTCTTTTCCCCAGAATTTCATTTTTATTTCCAATGGAATACAAGCTGGTAACAACTAAATCAATCTCTGGATTTTTAGTTAGGACTTTAATCTGTTTTTCAAGCCGGTCTACAGCCATTAAATCATCAGCATCCATACGCGCAATAATGTCATATTTTGCTTCACTAATAATCTGATTTAAGCGATAGGGTAATCTTCTATTATAACCGTCAGAAATGATACGGATTCGAGAATCAACAAATGATCGGGCTATTTCTAAAGACCGGTCTGTCGAACCATCATCTACCAGTATGAGTTCCCAGTCTTGAAAAGTTTGGACAAGGACAGATTTAATCGCATCTTCCAAGAATTTTTCAGCATTAAAAAATGGAATTCCGATAGAAATATACATATTTATTCATCCTTATTATTTGAGAATAATAAAAAAGCCGCCAATAAAAACCAAAAAATAATTGTTCTTGCGCTATAAGTGGTAAACCCATATAACATTGGCCCTAATAATATCATCTTGTTGGAAAGCGATAGTTTCTTAAATATTTGATATAAAAATATTAAAAATAAGGATATTCCTATAATCCCATAATAAAATAAGATACCTAACCAAGTTGAATGAATTTCATTTCCTGTAGGGTTATATAACCAGTGGGCGCCTTGCCCAGCACCAAAAATTAAATATTGAGGATAATCTAAAAAACTGAAAAGACCACGCCCTTCTACCTGACTGTCTCGTTGATCTAACCCTTCTATAAAGCGTAGTGCAATACTATCAAAGACCCCCAAGTTATATAAAAAGTAGCTTAAGCTTCCAAAAAACACTAATGTTCCAATGAATACAAATATTCTTTTATTTAGGTCTCCTTTTTGACTAAATATAAGTCCCAGAGTTAACATTAAAAAACCAACTGAAGCAGATCTTGACATGGTCAATAAAATTAAGAATAAGGCTAAAAAATAGATAGTTATTTTTTTAAAGCCATTTCCTGAAATATACAGATAAATTGCACAGCTACTCAGCACCCAAAATGCCATCTGATTAGGATCATTAAAAAGACCATTATATCGAGGTTCAAAATCATAACGACCTAAGTTGCTTGCCCAAATAATAATTTCAACAATATAGGAAAAAGGAATTAGGAATAATAATTTTTCATAGAAAAAGTTAATCTGAACTTGATTTAAATTCATCATTAATAGAAAAAATAATAAATTAAATATCCAGTAAACAGTCGACATCATATAACTTGAATCGAGAACAATTAAATACCAAGCAAAATTTACACAAATTGCATAAGCAACAAATAATAAAATTATATTTGAATATTCAATATTTATTTTAGAGCTCTTGCTAAATAGCAATAAAATAGCACCCATAATAAAAATATGGCTGAATTGTGGAACTCCACTTGACCAAAAATAAAACTGAGATAAAAAAAATGAAAACAGTATAAGATATATAATTGATTTATCTCTTATATTAGTATCACTTAAAAAAATAATGTTATTTTTTGAATTAGTTTCATTTAAAATAATCATTATCCATTCCTTTCTTATTGTCTTTTACTTGATAGAAAAGTAAAAGAACCGATTAATATTTTATATTATTAATTCAATTATTTTCTTATTTAATATATTTTAAAAATTATTCTTTAACAAAATTAATAACATTTATCAAACTTATTTATATTAAAAATCTTTTTTAATAAGCAACCAGTAAAAAAACCTAAAAAAATCATATGTTAAAATTTCAGATGGATATTCTCTCAAAATGCTTAGCATTTTTTCTAATGATTTCTTTTTGGAAAACAACCCCAACTCAAATGCATTTATCCATAAAGCTCTTTTTTTTGCTTTATTAAATAGAATATGATTTTGGTACTCATTTAAAATCATCATTCTCGAATCATGCATAAGAGACGTCTGTTTATGCATATTATTATCATGCAGCCTGTATTTAGCAAAAACAACAGGAAGATAACATAACTCCCCTTCCCGTGCTAAAAGCAACCACATATACCAGTCTTCAATTTTTACCTTAGCATCATAACCACCAATTTTTTTCACAGCTTTAGATCGGATCAGTTGGGTCGTAGCTGGTAAATCATGTTCTAATAATAAAATTTTTTCAAAATTATAACTTTGTCTTTTTTTAACCCTATTTTTTACAAGATTAGAATCATTATCAATAATTGCTACTCCTCCAAATACTGCGATACAATTTTTATTCTGGTTTAAAAATTCTGATTGTATCTTTATTTTATCTTTTAAGATTATATCATCTGAAGCTAGAGAAGAAAAATATTCTCCTTGTGTCCATTCTAATGCTTCATTCAAGGTTGCACTCAAGCCCTTATTGGGTCGATGTCTAAACTCAAACCGGATGAACCGTTTTTCACAGATCGGAATCAGTCCTTGTATTTTTTCTACTGAAGAATCTGTAGATCCATCATCAATGACAATTAACTCAATATTCTGGTAAGACTGGTCAATGACACTCCGGATACTGTCACACACGAATCTCTCATGATTATAACTTGGTATAATGATGGAAACTAAAGATTGCTCAATTATCATATTATATATCTCTTTATTTTAATTGTTTAAATATAAATAAACTGATTACTATCCAATACATCCCATAATTTATTAGGTGGGCAATTGAAACACCTTTAAATCCAAAAAACTGGGTACATACATAGGTCAAAGCAATAAGGGATAAGGTAAATATAATTTCTGTAGAAATGTACAGTTTGGTCATTGCTTTGCTTAGCATTAAATAGGCGAGTATCCAGCTTCCTATTTTTAATGCATCCCCCATCATTTGCCAAAAGAACAAGTCCTGCATGGGTGCGAAAGATGGAGTGAATAGTAAATTAATTATCCAATCACGTAGTACGAAAACAATAATTCCTCCTACTACAGTCAGTGGAAAAAGAAATTTATAGCCCAAATAAACTTCTTTCTTAATTTCATCAATCTTATTTAGCTCTGATAATCGGGGTAAGTAATACACTCCCAATGTTGTCGTGACCAGCATAAGGTATACCGTGCTTAGTCGGATCATCGCTTCCCAGTAACCTGCATATGCCAGACTAAACTCCTGAGTTAAATATGCTCTAATTAACATTTGAGACAGGGGTACACAAATCGCACTCACTAATGCCATGAGAATAAATGAGCTAAACTTTTTGGTAATTTCTAGGTCTATTTTTCCTAGGAGAGATGAAAACTTAAACCAGTTCGCTCTATAACATAGAAATAACGTCACTATAAATGCAATAGACTGATAAATGGATAATGCAACTAAAGCTCCATATAAATGTAACTTAATTGCCAGCACACTTGTGATAATAAGAGCAAATAAACTACCTGCAATATTTGCAAGCACTAATTTTAATATTTCTTTTTTTCCATTTAATATCGCTAAAAACAGTGTATTAAAATTAAAAAATATCAAAAAAACTGCAAACCATATAAAAACTGTCTGGTATTTAAGTGAATGGAAAATATAAAGTGAGAGTTGTCCTTGAAAAATTAATATGAGAAACGCGAAAATCAGACTAAACAGAAAAATAATACTACCTGCTGTTTTCCAAATTGCACGTTGTTTACTTTCATCCTCATGATATTCGGCTGTATATTTTACGACTGCGGTATTAATTGCACTCCCTGCAAAAGTAGTCACCATTTGAATAAAATTCTGGAACTGTCCTATCGCTGCATATCCAGTGGGTCCTAGATATACAGCTAAAATTTTATTCAGTACAAACATGGTGATGGTCTTAATCAAAACTGCCACGCCATTGAGTACACTGGTCCTAAGTAAATTCATCTATGCTTGAAAACCATTACATAACTGAACAACCTGCTTTGCCTCATCAATAGATAAAGTCGGTCCAATCGGCAAGCTCAAGACCTCAGCATGAATTTGTTCTGAAATTGGTAAACTGAAATTATTCCACTCCTGATAGGCTTGCTGCTTATGCGGTGGAATCGGATAATGAATCAATGTCTGTACCCCGTGCTCTGCTAAATGTTTTTGTAATTGTTCCCGATGTTGAGTTCGGATCACAAATAAGTGCCAAACATGCTGTGTATCAGTTTCGGCATTTATATTTGTGAATGGAAGCTCAATCGCTGAGTTCTGAATTTCTTTTAAATAAAGATCTGCAATATGACGACGATACTGGTTCTCCTGATCTAAAAATTTCAGTTTCACATTCAAGATTGCCGCCTGAATTTCATCAAGGCGACTATTTACCCCAGGTACCAGATTTTTATATTTTTCGTGTGAGCCATAATTACGTATAGCCTTAAGCATATGCGCTAACTCGGCATCATTGGTGGTAATCGCCCCGGCATCCCCTAACGCACCCAAATTTTTACCCGGATAAAAACTGAAGCCTGAGGCATCTCCCCAACTGCCTGCTTTTTTACCATCTATTTCAGCACCATGGGCTTGTGCTGAATCCTCCAAGACCAGTAAATTATATTTCTTGGCAATGACCATAATTTCTGGCATTGCAGCAAGCTGCCCATATAAGTGAACAGGCAAAATCGCCTTTGTTTTTGTGGTGATAGCTGCTTCAATTTTTTTAGCATCAATATTAAAAGTATGAATATCCGGTTCGACCAACACCGGTTTTAGATTATTCTGTGAAATTGCCAAAATACTCGCAATATAGGTATTTGAAGGTACAATGACCTCATCCCCTTCATTCAGTCTCCCCAATTCCTTCCATGCACGCAGAGTCAGAATAAGCGCATCTAACCCATTGGCAACTCCTATGGCATACTGTGTTCCACAATAATCCGCAAATTTTCTTTCAAAATCCTCTACTTCTTTGCCACTGATATACCAGCCGGAATCAATGACCTGTGTACAAGCTGCTAAAAGTTTGTCGCGGTATTGAGCATTTATCGCTTTTAGGTCAAGAAAAGGAATCATTCTTATCAATCTCATATAAAAATTTATTATTACTTTTTAATTCTACGTTCATCAAAATTAATATATTTATATTAATTAAAGTAAAAATCCAATATTATTTATTAAGTTCATAACTCTTTTTTTTAAAACCTGGCTCTAATAAAAATTTCTTCATTTTCCTATTTAGAGGCTTTTCAATATACTTATACATTATAAAACTAGCTATTAAAGTCACAATAAAAATAATGAATGAGAACAACATTAAGTCTATATTAAATGATAGTATTTTTTTTATATAATTTAAAATTTGTATTTCCAAAACATGCAGTAAATAAAAAGAAAAACTGATTTCCCCCGCCAATACCATATATTTATTTGATAAGAAATTAGTAATAATACTTTTTTTCTGAGCAACATGAGACAATGCAAAAATAAGAATAATTGCTGCCATAGGTAGCCAATAATATATTGAGTATCTATAGCTTATATCTATCTTGTTATGAAACACAAAGAATAAAATAAAAATTAAAATTACTCCTAATTCAAATATAAAAGTAGGTATATTTATTTTAGAATAAGTAACTTTTATTTTTTCATAAAGATCAAATAGAATAATACCCAGTAAAAAATCAGAGAAACGTACAAATGGTGAAATATACAACCAATAGTGATCCTGATTTTTATTAAGCTGCATATTAAGAATTAAAATACCTACTAGATATAAAATAAAAATATAAGTTCTTATTTTTTCAGAAATTAAAAATGCAAATGGAAAAAGTAGATAAAAGAACAATTCGTCAGAAATACTCCAAGAAGGAGAATTTAATGAAAAATGAATATTTTCTTCTAAAAAAAAGCTTTGTATCAGAAAAATGTGTTGAATTAAGTACTCCCACCCTTTTCCAGATTGAATAAAGGTTAACAGGAGTACAAGTGCCGTAGTCGCAATATGTACTGGATACACTCTTGCTAAACGAGAAATATAAAACTCTTTTTTTGAAATATTTCCTATAATAAATTTTTCTTTATAATTATAGGATAAAATAAATCCGCTTAATATAAAGAAAAAACTGACGCCTAAAAATCCTTCATTAAAAATACTGTTAAAAATATTTTCATAATTTGTATCATTTTTTAGAAAGGCCAAATGACTAAGAAAAACAAATAGCGCAAAAAACATACGCAATGATGTAAGTGGTTTAATCATCTCATACATCTCCTTAAATATTTATTATTATTTATAATTCTATTTTCTGAAGCTTCTTTATTAACAAAAGCCATCATACTCATGAATTATTTTTCGTAATTTTAATTATCTAACTATCTATTCAATAACAACCTTATCTGCTTCTTCTAAAAACTGGTCATAGTTACGGATATAGTCATTTTCATCATAGTGATCGCTTGCCAATACCAACAATATGCAATCTTCTGAAAAATCATGCATCTCATGCCAAACCATTGGCGGGATAAATAATCCTTTATTAGACTGACCTATTAAGACCTCTTGTTTTTCTTTGCCATTATTCATCAGCATTTTGCAACTGCCTTGAATGCAAAAAGCAATTTGTTGAAGCTCTTTATGTGCATGAAATCCACGAGGAACATCAGGCTGAGCACCGAAAATATAATAGAGCCTCTGTATACTAAAAGGAACATTCCGATTGGCTTCAGCGACCACCAAGCTGCCACGATGATCTCCCAGATTAGGTAATTCTATCCACTCGATGAGATTCATAGTTATTACCCCACTAAAGAAATCAGATATTGGCCATAGCCATTTTTATTCATTGTTTGACCAATCGCTAAAACTTCCTCTCTGCTCAACCAGCCATTATTTAAGGCAATTTCTTCCAAGCAGGCAACTTTATAACCTTGACGTTTTTCAATAGTTTCTACAAATTGAGCTGCTTCAAGCAGGCTGCCCTGTGTACCTGTATCTAACCAGGCAAAACCACGCCCTAATAATTCAACATTTAAATCACCGCGCTCCAGATATGCCTGGTTAATTGAAGTAATCTCTAACTCTCCTCGCTCAGATGGTTCTACTTGTTTGGCAATTTGAATCACATCATTGTCATAGAAATATAGGCCCGTCACAGCGAAATTAGATTTAGGATGTTTCGGTTTTTCTTCAATTGACATAACACGTTGCTGTTCATCAAATTCTACAACACCAAAGCGTTCAGGATCTTTCACCTGATAGCCAAATACAGTTGCTCCTTTTTGCCGTGCTGCAGCCTGGCGTAGCATAGGGGTAAAACCTTGCCCGTAAAAAATATTATCGCCCAGCACCAAACATACATTGCTTTGGCCAATAAATTTTTCGCCCAGGATAAAGGCTTGTGCTAAACCATCAGGATGAGGCTGAATCGCATAACTCAGCTCCATGCCAAACTGTGAACCATCTCCTAATAAACGCTTAAATCCCTCAATATCCTCCGGAGTACTAATGATAAGAACTTCACTAATACCGGCTAACATCAGGACAGATAATGGGTAATAAACCATTGGTTTGTCATAAATCGGAAGTAGCTGTTTCGAGATCCCTTTAGTTATTGGATGCAAACGTGTGCCCGAACCGCCTGCTAAAATAATCCCCTTTATTGTTTTTGACATTATACTGCCTCCCCTAAACGTTCACGCTGATACGAACCATCCTGAACACGATGACACCATTGCAGATTATCCAGATACCACTGCACAGTTTTACGGATACCGGTCTCGAATGATTCCTGTGGCTTCCACCCCAGTTCCCTCTCAATTTTTGAGGCATCAATGGCATAGCGTAAATCATGTCCAGGCCGATCCTGAACAAAGGTGATTAAGCTTTCGTAACTTTGCCCGTTCAGTTGTGGTTTTAATTCACCTAAAATCTGACAAATAGTTTTCACCACTTCTATATTTTGTTTTTCATTCCATCCACCAATATTATAGGTCTCACCCACTACACCCTGAGTCGCAACCTGATATAAAGCACGCGCATGATCTTCGACAAACAGCCAGTCACGAATCTGCTGACCATCTCCATAGACCGGTAATGGTCTGCCTTCCAAAGCATTTAAGATCATCAAAGGAATCAGTTTTTCAGGAAAATGATAAGGTCCATAATTATTCGAACAGTTCGTGACAACAATCGGCAAACCATAGGTTCTATGCCAGGCCCGAACTAAATGATCTGAACTGGCTTTACTTGCCGAATAGGGCGAACTTGGTAAATAAGGGGTAGTTTCAGTGAATAGATCAGTTGTGTCTTCTAAGTCACCATATACTTCATCTGTTGAAATATGATGGAATTTGAATCTAGATTTTTTAATTTCAGACAAATTTTGCCAATACTTTCGTGTAACCTCTAATAAGGTATAGGTACCGACGATATTTGTACTGATAAATTCAGCCGGTCCATCGATCGAACGGTCCACATGAGACTCTGCCGCCAAATGCATGACCACATCTGGCTCAAAGTCTGAAAATAATCGCGCTAAAGATACATGATCACAAATATCAGTTTGAGCGAATTGATAACGAGGGTGATCCAATACAGAAACTAATGATTCCAAGTTACCTGCATAAGTTAACTTATCAACATTTAAAATATGATGTTCAGTCTCTTTAATGATATGCCGGATGACAGCAGATCCAATAAAACCAGCCCCACCGGTCACCAATATTTTCATCATCATTTTTAGTGTCCTTTAATATTTTTATTTTACTTTTCACAAATTATTTTTAATGTATTGCTGCCTTCTGGGCATATCTGTTTTTATTGATTTGTTCATAACATATATTAATTTTATTATACAAACCACTTATAAAAAAGTAGATGCTTAAATGTGGTTACATTTTATAATTTTAATTAATTTTTTAGAACTCATCTAAGTCTATATAGCCATTAATCTTTTATATATCTCTCAACTAATATTAATTTAATATTCATCAAAAATTTTCTACCAATATCTTAATTAACAAAGTCTTATTTTAATTATTTTAAATTAATTTTTCTTATAAATCATTTAAATTTTATTTAAATTTAATAAAATTCAATGATCTAAAAAACCTTTAGATTGGATAAAAATTATATAAAAATACTTTCCTATATTGACTATGATTATGTTCTTAATTTTTTAGTTACATCATCTATTAAAAAATAACAATTGGAAACAATTAATCCTTATTCTAAAACTTAAGTAATTCGCTATATCTCTATAGCTTGTTTAATCAAGGTTTCACGTCCATTTTCGTCCATCTTTTCGCAGTATATTTTTTTAAACTTATTAAATTGACTTAAAAATAGCTATAGACAAGGTATGTGATCTATTATATTTTTTAGATGTTAATCACATAAATCGAATTAGAAAAATTAATAATTATTAATAAATACCAATTCTGAACATATAAAAATAAAGGGGTTTCAAGTGAACTATAGACACCTTTTAGGTATTTTTACCTTCAGCCTATCTCTAGTTGGATGTGCAGCAATATCCGGCTTTCAAACATATGATTTACCAAAAGAAGGAATCTATCAAACTGAACTAGGAACTCCAGTCAATCTAATAAAATTGAATCAGGACACCCTGCCTGTATTGCAGTCTGCCCAAACTCATAATCTTAGCCATTATGCTGCTTTATTTCAGACTGAGGTGCAGGATTACCGTTTGAATCCAGGTGATATTTTATCCTTTCAATTATGGGCCTATCCTGAAATTAGCGCCGTTCCTACAGCAAGTGATAATAACAACGGCTACCAAATTGACCGAAATGGTTATATCCACTTTCCGTTCATTGGCCATTATAAAGCAGCTGGAAAAACCCTTCCGCAAGTGAATCAGGAAGTACGGCGTCAATTAATTCCCTACTTAAACAGCCCGGATGTGGTGGTGAGGGTCATTTCCTATCAGGGACAACGCTATTCAGTGGTCGGTAATGTGAAATCAGCTGGTCAATTTTACTTGTCTGATCAACCAGTCAGTGTTTATACAGCACTCGGTTTGGCGGGTGGTATTAATGAGCAAGGTGACTCTACTTCGATTCAACTTGTGCGGCAGGGTGTAACCTATGACCTGAATACCATTGCACTGGAAAAGGCTGGATATTCCTTGCATAAGCTATTGATTCAACCGAATGACACTCTTTATATCAGTCCTCGTGAAAACCAGAAGATCTATGTCATGGGTGAAGCCAGTGCCAATAAACCCTTACCAATACGTGACCAAGGCATGACTCTCGCTGATGTATTGGGTGAAAGTGAAGGGATTAATCCCTATTCCGCGAGTTCTAGCCGGATTTATGTCTTACGTGGCAACTCGGACAATCAGATGACTGAAATATATCACTTAAGTCTAAAAAATCTTGGAGATTTTGGCTTGGCGAAACAATTCAAAATGCGTAGCAATGACATTGTCTATGTTGATGCCACAGGTCTGACTCGTTGGGAACGCGTTGTTAGCCAGATTCTTCCATTTTCATATGTCGCTGATTCAGCTATACGATAGGTAACTCAGCTATGAAAATTAAAAATCTTTTCGGGGTCTTTTAGGAAATATGGGTGGTATAAATTAATGACTGAAAATTTATTCATAAGATCCGCCTGCACTCGTAGATTAAATTTATAAATTCAGTGAGTTGGAATAATTATAGTCATCAATGAACACCCACTATTTTGATATAAGCCCACGGACTTCGCCTGCAACCCCATGGTGCTCAAAACTCGATATGAAACAGATTAAATAGAAACCGTATTATTCTGATCATAATAAAAATATCTGGCCTTCAGCTGGTTGATATATTTTAAGAAAGGACAATAAAACCAAAATATGTAGGATTCTTTCTCAGAAAAGCAGCAAGTCTTTGATTAGTTTTTTAGAATTTTATTTAAAAATATATCATCGACTGGAAAAATCACTTTTAAACTTTTAGATAGTAGAATTATGAACAAAAATAACAATACCGAAAATATGATTGACCTAAAAGGGGTGTTCTTTTCCCTGCTCTCGCAATGGAAGCTCATCCTCTTATGTGGTTTGCTCAGCCTGATGGCAGTATTGCTGTACATGCGTACCGCAGCCATCAACTATAAGGTAGATGCCATCGTTCAGGTCGAAGAAAATAAAGGGGCATCAGCTGCCTTATTAGGCAGCTTGTCAAGTATTATTAGTCAGATGTCTTCATCAAATGCTGAGATTGAGGTTTTAAAATCACGCACGATTCTGGAATCAGTGATTGATCGTTTAAATCTGGATCTCCATATTGCGAGCACTGAAGACTCCTTTATCAATCGCCTCATTTACGGCAAAAATTCTCAGACCGAATATCAACCCGAAACTGTACGCTTTAAAGAAGGTGAAAAAAGCTTTGATATCCGTCAGTTTGAAGTTCCCGTAGCGTACCAGGATAAAAATCTCCTACTGAAGTTTCAACCACAGAGCTTTATCTTGATCAATCCAGTGACAGAAGAAACTGTCTTTGAGGGTGCACTTAACCAGCCCGTTCAAGCCAAAACTGCACAGGGAGACTGGAAAATTGCAATCTTTAGTCAAGATAATCTAGATCGCAGTTACCGGATACAAAAACTCTCGTTGCCAACAGCGATTGATTCTATTCTTGCCAATTATTCAGTGACAGAAAAAGGAGAACTGAGTGGAGTTCTGCAGCTTCGCTATCAGGGTCAAGATAAACAGCACATCACTAAAGTCCTGAACACGATTTTAGCGATTTATAGCCAGCATAATATTACGCGCCGTTCAACAGAAACAGCGCAGACACTGGCGTTTCTGGATGAACAATTACCAGATTTAAAGAAACAGCTTGATCATGCAGAATTCGCCTTTAACCAGTTCCGTCAACGGCATAATACAGTTGATATTGCTAAAGAATCTGAATTGTATTTAAATCAGAGCGTCACCTTAGAAACGCAAAAAGTCTTACTTGAACAGAGACAGGCAGAAATAGCTGCCAAATATGCAGCACTACATCCAGCCATGCGAGAAATTACGGCTCAACTTCGTGTGATCAATGGCAAGATTCGTGAACTGAATACAACACTCAAAAATATTCCAGAGATACAACGCCAGTATTTGCAACTGTCACGCGAAGTCGAAGTCAAACAGCAACTGTATACCAACTTGGTAAATTCATACCAACAACTGCGTGTTGCCAAAGCAGGTGAGATTGGCAATGTACATATCATTGATACCGCACTTGAACCGATTGACCAGGTGCAACAGAAAACACCACTGATTCTGTTCCTCGCCTTTTGGTTCGGTATTTTTGTGGGAATCTTGGTGGCATTATTCCGCAATATGCTGCGTTCTGGTGTGAAAGATAGCAGTCAAATAGAATATCAACTGGAGCTTCCAGTATATGCGAATATTGCCCATTCTCCGAGTCAGAAACCTGGGCTAAAACTACTCAAAAAGAAAAAAATTCCTTTTGTATTAGCCCTTAAACATAGCGATGATATTGCGATCGAAAGCTTACGAAGCATACGTACAGCGAGTCATTTCGCCCTAAGCCAGGCCAAGAACAACATCATCATGATTTCAGGCCCAGCACCAAAAGTCGGGAAATCATTTGTTTCCAGCAATCTGGCAGTCATTATGGCGGAAAAAAACAAACGCGTATTGGTGATTGATGCCGATTTGCGTCGTGGTCATATCCACAAATATTTTGATCTGAATAATCAACATGGATTAACTGAATACCTGAATGAGCAGATTACATTAGAACAGGTGGTACAAAACACCAATGTTCCGAACTTAAATGTAATCACCTGTGGTGAAAGTTCAGCAAACCCTTCTGAGCTTCTTAATTCAGTACGCTTCAAGGAATTACTACAATCTCTGATTCCGCACTATGACCATATCATTATTGATACACCACCTGTATTGGCTGTTACGGATGCGATTATCGTATCCCGATATGTCGGACTGAATTTAGTGGTGGCGCGCTATGCAAAAACACAAATGAAGGAGCTAGAGCTTACATTAAACCGCTTTAAACAGGCCGGTTGTATCGTAAATGGCTTTATCCTGAATGATATCCAGCGTTCAGCCGGGGGGAGCTATAGTTATGATTACATTTACAGTTATAAGTCTAGAGAACAAAATGGCTGATCCCATTTAGATAAAAAAACCAGCTATTGCTGGTTTTTTTATATCTTTAAACTTCAACACAACTGCGGTGTCCGCTTGCTAAAAAACCACCCATTCTGCAAGATTTCTCAAAATTTTCTGCTAAGATGGAATGAACCTCAACGATAACATTAGATTGGAATAATACATGAGTAAGGCCTTACCGATTGCTGTCGCTGTTCTTTTAGGCGGTGCCGCGCTAGTACCTGTTTACTATGCAACTCAAAACCCAGCTGCTCAAACCTCAAAAGCATCTAAAGATGCCTCTGCTGTTTCTAAAATTAGCTATGCACTCGGTTATGAAGTCGCTCATCAAACTCCACCTGAGCTGGATATTAACAGCTTTGTGACAGGCGTTCGCGAAGGTCATGCCCGTACTGCTCCTGCTTATACTGAAGAAGAATTACAAGCAGCTTATGAGCAGTTCCAAAAAGAAATGCAGCAGAAGCAAGTGGATAGTGCCAAACAGGCTCAAGCATCAAGTGATACTTTCCTGACCGAAAATGCCAAAAAAGCTGGGGTAAAAACTACGGCATCTGGTTTGCAATATTTAGTGACCAAAGAAGGTACGGGCAAGCAGCCTGCAGCAAGTTCAATTGTAAAAGTACATTACACTGGAAAACTGGTCGATGGTACCGTGTTTGACAGTTCGGTTGAACGTGGCGAGCCGATTGAGTTCCCACTTAATCAGGTCATTCCAGGCTGGACCGAAGGTCTGCAATTGATGAAAGAAGGTGGTAAAGCCACTCTGTATATCCCATCTAAACTCGGTTATGGTGAACAGGGCGTGCCAGGTACGATTCCTCCACACAGTACTTTGATTTTTAATGTGGAACTCATCGAAGTAAAATAATCCACGAAAAGGAGAGCAACGCGCTCTCCTTTATTTTGAGAATGAATCATGAAAATACAAATAAGTTTGATGGTTTTACTGCTGAGTTCTGGCAGTCTGTTTGCCAAAGAAATTACCAATAAAAGTCCTGAGGCTGAACAGGTCGGCTACAGCTTTGGTTATCTGATGGGAAAAAGCAATGCCGATTCCTTACAAGGCATTGATCTGGATGCCTTCAGTGCCGGTTTAAAAGCGGCAGCCGCTGGGAAACAGGCGACTTTAAGTGAGGAAGACATGGCGCGAGTCTTGACCCAATTTAAGCGTCAGGCTGAAGCCAAAGAGCTGATTACCCTGAAAAAGCAGGCTGATGAAAATGCCAAAATTGGTCAGGCTTTCCTGGCTGAAAATGCAAAAAAACCGGGGATAAAAACCACAAAATCAGGTTTGCAATATCAGATTCTTCAGGAAGGAAAAGGTAAATCGCCGAGCGCAAACAGTAATGTCCGCGTACATTATGAAGGCCGTTTGATCGATGGTACGGTTTTTGACAGCTCGATTGCCCGTAATCAACCCGTGGTATTTCGTACCACCCAAGTCATTACCGGCTGGACCGAAGGTTTACAGCTGATGAAAGAAGGTGCCAAATATCGTTTCTTCATTCCGGCCGAACTGGCCTATGGACAGATTGGTTCAGGGGATGTAATTGAACCGAACAGTACTTTAATTTTTGATGTGGAATTACTGGAAATTATTAAATAATAAGTCCTATTTTTCCAGATCTAAAATCGGAGAGGTTCTATATTGGCCTCTCTTTTTTTATGGGCTTAAGTATCCTTAAATCGCAGGTTTTCATGTCACATTCCGATCAGTTTTGCTATGTTATGTTTTAATCAAGCAATTCAACAACAATAGAGGACGTCAGCATGGCAGCAATCAAGACTCGCGAAATTCATTATACTGCGCAGGATGGCAGCCCATTAATTGGTTATTTTGCCGCACCAGAAACAGATACCCCTGTTGCCGGTGTACTGGTCGCACCCGAATGGTGGGGTCGGAATGAATATACCGAACAGCGCGCCCGTGAACTTGCAGAACATGGCTATGCGGCCTTGGCCATGGACATGTACGGTGATAAAAAAGTGACTACCCATTCTAATCAGGCATATGAATGGATGATGCAGACTTTCGAGGATCCTGACACCATTGTGAATCGTGCAACCGCAGCGCTGAATACCTTGGCAGCACAGGACGAAGTCAATGCTGAGAAACTTGCAGCGATTGGTTTCTGCTACGGCGGCAAAGTCGTATTGGATCTGGCCCGTTCTAATGCACCTTTAAAAGTGGTGGCGACTTTCCATGCCAACCTGTCTCCGAAAGCACCGGCTCAGGAAGGTCAGGTACAGGCGGAAATCCTGGTGCTACATGGTGAACTGGACAGCATGGTGACCCTGGATGATGTGGCCGGTTTCCGTGAGGAAATGCATGCAGCCAAAGTCGAGCATGAAGTGATTGTTTTTGAAAATGCCAAACATGGCTTTAGCAACCCGCTTGCGGATGAACGGGCCAAATCCAATGGTGTGGATCTTGGTTACAATGCAGAAGCGGAACAAAAAGGTCTGGCAGCAATGTATGCCTTGCTAGACTGCCATTTGGCATAAATAGAAACAACTATCCGGCTTGTTCACAGGCTGAATATTTTAGATACTTCATGAAGAAAAGAAGATAAATCCTACCAGAGGAGAATGTGTATGATGGCTGAAACCAACTGCCCCTACTGCAATTTTGACGAATATGATGTCATTGCCAAAAATGATTATGGTGTGGTGTTGCCTGAACCGAATTCATTGTCCGAAGGTCACTGTGTGATTATTCCATTGCGGCATGTGGCCTCGTTTTTCGAAGTGACTGACAAAGAACGTAAAAGTTTGATGTCCTTACTGGAACAGGCACGCAATGAACTGCAATTACGTTACCAGCCTGCCGGTTTTCATGTCGGCTTTATTGATGGTGAAGTATTTCAGGAAAAGGTAGAACATCTGCATATTCATATTATTCCGCGTTATGCAGGCAAAACCTTAAAGCTGGATGAGCGCTGGGGAATTAACGATTAACCGGATTCTTTATCAAAAATAAATGCTCTACGGAGCGTTTATTTTTATTGAAAGCCAAGTTCTATCAAGCTCGATGAACATCTACGTTTTTATCCCACTTTTCACATTCCCACCCTGCTGATTCCGCTATACTAGCTGCTGCTTATTCGGTTGCTAGGTATTCATGTTCGTATTTTCAGATGCCCTATTGGAATGGTTTGATGTGCATGGTCGTCATGACTTGCCCTGGCAGGTGACAGATGATCCCTATAAAGTCTGGGTCTCTGAAATCATGTTGCAGCAAACCCAGGTCAAAACTGTACTGCAATATTTTGAACGATTTATCCAGCGTTTTCCGACTGTTCAGGACTTAGGTTATGCCTCATGGGATGAGGTCGCACCCTACTGGGCAGGTCTCGGCTATTATGCCCGCGCCCGAAATCTGCATAAAGCTGCCGGCATCGTGACAGCACAGCAGCAGTTCCCTCATACTCTGGAAGAATGGATGGCCTTGCCCGGCATTGGCCGTTCAACCGCTGGCGCCTTGATGTCACTCGGTTTACGTCAATATGGCGTAATCATGGATGGCAATGTCAAACGGGTATTGTCACGTTTCTTTGCCATTGAAGATGATCTGTCCAAACCGGTGCATGAGCGTGCCTTATGGCAACTGGCAGAACAACTCTGTCCTATCGAACGCAATCATGACTATACCCAGGCAATTATGGATCTGGGCGCGACCGTATGTACCCCGAAAAAGCCTTTGTGTCTGTATTGTCCAATGCAGCAGCATTGCAAGGCACATCAGCAAGGACTGGAAAATGAATTGCCTTTCAAAAAGGCCAAAAAACCAGTTCCTGTACGCTCTGCTCAGGTCCTGCTAATCCAGTCCGGTACAGACTGGCTTTGGCAGCAACGTCCCAATAGCGGTCTTTGGGGCGGTCTCTGGTGTCTGCCAATTATTGAAAATGCACATGAATTTGAACAGCAATGCCAGCAACTTGGCCTGAAAAATATCCTCAAAAAAGTCCAGATCAGCCATAGTTTCACCCACTTCACCTGGCAGCTTGAAGCAATCGTTTTTGCAGTGGATCAGGATCAGCAGGAACATCTGGCGATTGAACTGCAAGGCAACTGGATGCGTCCAGAGACAGGCATTGATTGCGGTCTTCCAACAGCGATGAAAAAATTGATCTCTGCGGTAAATGTATGACATAGTCTGGACAAAGCAAAAAACCGATCAGCTCAGAATGAGCATTGCCAATATTTAAGGATGAATAGCGTGCGCCAATATCTTGCTTTGACCTGGGTGGCTTTAATTGCCATATTACTAACCGCCTGTAGCAGTACACCGAAAAAACCCCCTGCTGTACAGCTCAATCCTATCGTCGTGCAAAAACTGAAAAGTATGCGAGTGCCGTCCTCTCTGCCCATCCCGGTGGCACGCGTACAGGCACGTGAATTATCAGATACCTGGGGCGCTTCGCGCAGTCGCGGACGTTTACATGAAGGCATTGATATCATGGCTCCACGTGGAACCGAAGTCTTTAGCGCGACTGAGGGCCTGATTGCAGATTTACGTAACAACAATTTGGGTGGTAAAGTAGTCTGGATTCTGGGCCCGGGCGGCTCCTGGCATTATTATGCGCATCTGGATGGACATAAACGTGGCTTAAAAGTGGGCGACTATGTCAAAAAAGGCCAGCTGATCGGTTATGTCGGCAACAGCGGTAATGCCCGGCACACTGCACCACATCTACATTATGGAATTTATTTACAGGGTAAGGGTCGCGGTGTGGTCAATCCCTATCCCTATTTACGTTAATTTTAGGATATTTACATGTCAGAAGCGTTGATCAATCGTCTGGTAGAATTTGCTGAATCAGGCAATCAACAAAAAATTGTATTGAATGGTCAAACTTACCAGGGCTGGGTGATGGAAATTACCGAGGATGCGCTTCTGATCAGTACTGGTTATGCCGACAAGGCCGGTAAAGATATGTGGATTCTATTTAGCGATCTGGATCAGGCTGAATTGTCGTACTGGGACAATCAGCAGGATCAATGGACTGTGTTTAAATTATAAAACCATAAAAACAAGGAGCATCACATGACTGTGCAACGCTGTGGCTGGTGCTCCGATGATCCACTGTATATTGCCTACCATGATCAGGAATGGGGACAGGCCCTACTGGATGAAAATCGCCTGTTTGAAATGCTGTGTCTGGAAGGACAGCAGGCCGGTCTGGCCTGGATTACCGTTCTTAAAAAACGTGAAGCTTATCGTGAACATTTTTTTCAATATTCGATCGAATCTATCGCCTCACTTACAGATCAACAACTCCAAATAAAACTTGAAGATGCTAGCCTGATACGGCATCGCGGCAAACTCAATGCCATTCGCGAAAATGCCCAAGCATGGCTGAAGCTCCGACAGCAAGGAATCAATCTGGTGGAATGGCTCTGGTCTTTTACCCAGCAACCGCGATTGAATAATGATGTTGTGGATTATCGTCAGGCGCCTGCTCAAACCATTGAGAGCCAGAAGATGTCTAAAGCACTCAAACAGGCTGGTTTTAAATTTGTCGGACCCACCCTTTGCTATGCCTTTATGCAGGCCGTTGGTATGGTCGATGACCATGAAAATCATTGTGACTTTAAAACAATATCCTCGCATTTAAATAAGAGCTGAAATCATGTCGAATAATATTATTCAAGCTTATGCTGCCATGTCCGCAGGTGCGGAACTGGAACCTTATCAATTCGATGCCGGAGAACTGCAGCCGCATCAGGTCGAAGTCAAAGTGGAATACTGCGGTCTCTGTCATTCTGATATTTCAGTCATTAACAATGACTGGGGTTCTTCAGTGTATCCGGTCGTAGCAGGACATGAGATTATCGGCACCATTACCCATCTGGGTGCAGAAGCCAAAGGCCTGAAAGTTGGGCAACGGGTTGGCATCGGCTGGACAGCGGAAAGTTGTCAATATTGCGATCCTTGTATTTCGGGCCAGCAAGTGCTGTGTACTGGCGGTCAGGTGGCGACCATTGTCGGACATGCCGGTGGTTTTGCCGACAAAGTGCGTGCCGGCTGGCAATGGGTCATTCCCCTACCCGAAGATCTTGATCCTGAAAGTGCCGGACCCCTGCTCTGTGGCGGGATTACCGTCTTTGATCCGATCCTGAAACATCAGATTCAGGCCATTCATCATGTGGGCGTAATTGGCATTGGCGGTTTAGGACATATGGCCATCAAGCTGCTGAAAGCCTGGGGCTGTGAAATTACTGCCTTCACCTCGAACCTGGATAAAACTGATGAACTGAAAGCCATGGGCGCTGACCATGTAGTGAACAGTCGTGATGTCGCTGCATTAAAAGCCCAGCGTGGCAAGTTTGATTTATTACTGAGTACTGTCAATGTCACCTTGAACTGGCAGGCTTATCTGGCAACTTTGGCACCGAATGGCACTGTGCATATGCTGGGTTTACCACTTGAGCCGATGCAGATTCCGGCTGGCATGCTGATTGGTGGAGCCAAGTCAGTTACCGGTTCACCGACAGGTTCGCCGGCGGCATTACGTCAGTTACTCCAATTTGCTGCACGTAAAAATATTGCTCCGCAAATTGAAGTCTTCCCGATGTCACAACTGAACCAGGCGATTGAACATCTGCATTCTGGCAAAGCCCGTTACCGGATTGTACTTAAAGCAGATTTTACAGCTTAAATCCTGCCTATTTTTAGCTGTTAAAAAGACCCAGCGATTGGGTCTTTTTTATTGCAGGGCTTCAGGCAAGACCGCAATAGGTGAAGGCTTGGCCAGCTCGGTCTTCATTTTCTGCAGCATCTGATAAGGTTGTTGTTGCACGAACATATTTACGAAGGTCAAAGGAATAGAACCTTCCGGATTGGCATAACCATAGGTTGAAACCTTGACCTTGTTATTGGCTAGTTTCTGAAAAGTCCAGTCGCCCTGATAATCGGTTAAACGCACATAATCCGGATTTAAAGGATAGCCACTTTGGATGGCTTTATTCTTGATGGTGATCTGGCCATTGGCTTCCTTGATCATCTTGCCCTGTACAATCAGGTCACGGTCTTTTAAGGGAAATGGAAAATCCAGCACCATATACAGGGTAAAGTCACCTTTTTTATCATCGCGGGACAGGATCTTGATGCTACCCATATAGGGAACCCATTGCACGGCATGCTCAACATTCAAAATGAGGGAAACGGCATTTTCAACAGGCGCAGTATAGGTGGTTTCAGCTTTATAGAGAAAGACCGGGTTTTCTTCATTCTGGTAAGTCCAGACCTTGATATTATTTTTATGAATACTGAGTTTAGGCGTCCCGACAGGCTTTGCCTGTGCAATGGCACCAAGTGCCACTGCACAGAGCAGGAAAATCATTTTTTGCATTATATTATTCGTCTTATTCTAGTTTTATACTTTTTTATAAATGATTTTAACTCGGTTTTAAACCTGAATATCGTTAAAACCAAGCACGTTTTTCATATCATATTTACGCGCTTCACGACCTACGACCCAAGCCGCAGCACGTACCGCACCAGAAGCAAAGTTCATGCGATTGGTCGCTTTATGAGTAATTTCCACACGTTCCCCATCGGCAATAAACATGGCGGTATGTTCACCGACAATATCGCCACCACGAATGGTCTGGAAGCCAATGCTCTTACGCTCACGCGGACCGGTATGACCTTCACGGCAATAGACCGCATCTTCTTTCAGGTCACGGCCTAAAGTTTCCGCAATCGCCTCACCCCACATCAAAGCTGTACCCGATGGCGCATCTACTTTGTGACGGTGATGTGCTTCAATCACTTCGATATCTACGGTATCACCAAAAACTTTAGAGGCCAGTTCAAGCAATTTGATCGATACATTCACACCCACTGAATAATTCGCTGCATACACTACAGGAGTTTCCGTCGCAGATTGATCCAGATAGGCTTTTTGCTCATCATTCATACCCGTCGTACCGATCACGATGGCGACACCTGCTTCACGGCAGATTTTCAGATGATTGACGGTCGCTGCTGGCGCAGTGAAATCAATCACCACATCACAGTTTTTGACTACATCGCTAAGGCTACCCACCACCTTGACACCTGTTGCACCAATTCCGGCAAGTTCACCCGCATCTGCACCTAATAGTGTACTTTCAGGGCGTTCTACCGCAGCCGCCAACTGATAACCTGCTTCATGCACTGCCTGAATAAGGATACGTCCCATACGGCCGCCTGCACCTAAGATCCCAATGCGTGGTGTAGCTGACATAACATAGTCCTGATGTTGATCCAAAATTGCTCTTACTATAGCAAAACTGCAGAATAACACTAAGATGCATTGCATAAAAATCAATGAAAATACTCAAAGAGTGAAATCACTGATATTGATAAGAGTTTTAATCAAGCTTAAGAAGTTAGGCAATCACTTCCGTCAAAGCTATACGATATACATCAACTTGACTCGTCATATAGTTTTTAGCAATTACTCATATAACTGAAATAAGCTTATTCATAATTTTATCGCTATGATTTTGCATTGATTTACTGAGATTACTGATTTGTGAAGTTAAACAGACGACTTGCCAATACAGTTTTTCCTGTTTAGTCTCGCCATTATTAATTGAGCTCAAAATCTTGATGATTTAAATCTCAGTTAGATTAACAGGATTCTTATGCAAGACTTTTTACTAAATTTTAATTATGAATATCTACTTTTGAATTGATGAGCAGATAAGATTTTAAGTCTTATTGAGATTAAAAGGACTCAATTTTGCTTTATACAAAAATCAGTCCTTAGATTGAGCAAATGAATTATCTAGCTCTTAGGGAACTTATTAAAAATAATAATACCTAAAGCAAAATTTGCCTGGTCTATACAATTTTGAAAATTTTTCCACTTAAGGTACTTTGAAAGCACATTTCAAAACTGGGACGAATATCTTCACCATCTACAGTGATATGTTTTATATTGGAATGAGATTGTGTTTTAGAAAAATGATGATCGACTGTTGCTTGAATAGCGTGTTGAGCCCCAAACTGATCCTTCACACTGATACTTTGTTTAAGCATATCTATACCTTTAATAATAGTTAAAGTGGCAAAATCTCCACTAAAAATTGATGTTTCTTAATTTTATCTTTAAATAACTTTATGATTTAGCTTAAATAATTGATTTAGAGAAGTATAGAATGTACGGCCATCTAAGTTTAAATCTACCTCAACTCCAGATGAAAGAAGAACTCTTTTACCCACTTCAATTCTTTTTAAACCCTGACGTGTATTTTGCATTTTATTGAGAGGAATTAACGAAACAATAATTTCAGTACCATTTTTAGATTTTGCAATTAAATCATTTATTTTTAACAACTTGAATCCTGTTTTTCTAAAGATTTTTCCAATTTGGAAAATAACTTAAAATTAAATTTTGAACGATAAAAAAAGCACTTATTAAGTGCTTTTTTTTACTGTTTATTCTTGCTTAGATAGCAACAATATTTACAGCATTCGGTCCTTTTTGACCTTGAGCTACACTGAATTCAACCAGTTGGCCTTCCATTAAGGTTTTAAAACCTGAACTGGCGATTTCGCTGAAATGAGCAAAAACATCTGGACCTGATTCTTGTTGAATGAAACCAAAACCTTTAGTTTCGTTGAACCACTTTACAGTACCTTTAACAACATTTGAGTTTGACATAATATATCCTACTAATTTTTTAATAATTTTTAGTCAATTTATTGACTGAATATAACTTTGAAATAATAAAGAATGAGACTTAAAATCTGAAAAAAAACGAAGGATTATGACTAAAACTACGATACTTAAAGAAGATTTACCGAAACAAGACTTTTTTCTAGTTAAGTTAACTATACACGAAAAATTTAATTAATCAAGTTTTCTTATATATATATTTATTTTATTTATTAAAAAGTAAAATTTATAATTATTTCAATAAGATTAAGCTTTCATTGTCATGATAACAAAATAAGAGTAATCTGCTGTACTGGTAAATTTGATAAGTAATGAATGCGATTATATAGCTCTGTAATAACAATATTGGCCTTTTTAATTTCGGGAATGATGCTTTTTTCTCACTTACAAAATATCTATCACCCTCCAAATTTGGACTCATACTTTCTATTTAGATAGTCAAATATAAAAACAGAAACCGCTTTTTAGGCGGTTTTTATGTTTAAGCGAGACTTATCAAACAATAAATAGCATCTTCTAATCTAGAGTATCTTATCTACATAATAAAAAAGGACGCCTCAGCGTCCTTTTTTACTTTCACTCAATTAATCAAACAAACGATCAAAGAATGATTTTTTCTTTGGTGATGATTTGCTATCTTCACCATCCATGGTTTCTTGCAGTTCTTTTAACAGTTCACGTTGACGTGCACTTAAGTTGACTGGAGTTTCTACCACAATACGGCACAGCAAGTCACCTTGCATGCTGGTACGTACCGGTTTAACACCCTTACCACGTAAACGGAACAGTTTACCTGTTTGCGTACCTTCAGGAATTTTCAGACTAACACGGCCATCCAGCGTAGGAATCTGAACTTCCTTACCTAAGGCTGCATCAGCAATTGATACCGGCACATCCATATACAGGTCAGCGCCATCACGCTGGAAGATTTCATGCTCACGCACCACCACTTCTACGTACAAGTCACCTGACTGACCATCACGGATTGCTTCACCCTTACCGGTCAAACGAACGCGGTCGCCATTATCCACACCCGCAGGAATAGTGACTTCCAGAGTTTGCTGACGATCCGACACACCTGAACCATGACATTTATTACATGGGTTCTTGATGATCTTGCCCTGACCACGACAGGTACTACAAGTTTGCTGTACGGAGAAGAAACCTTGCTGCATGCGCACTTGACCAGCACCATGACAGGTACGGCAGGTTTCTACATCGTTTGGATTTTTTGAACCCTTACCATCACAGGCATCACACGGTGCCGGTGCAGTAAAGGTAATGGTTTTCTTGACGCCTTTGACCGCTTCTTCCAGGGTCAGTTCCATCACATAGCGTAAGTCAGAACCACGGCGTGCGCGCTGCTGGCCACGACCACCGCCGCCACCAAAAGCACCACCGAAAATATCACCGAACTGGCTAAAAATGTCTTCTGCGCTGAAACCACCGCCGAAGCCGCCACCGCCGCCCATACCACCTTCAAAGGCCTGATGGCCCATACGGTCGTACATGCTGCGCTTTTCACCATCAGAGAGCACTTCATAGGCTTCTGCTGCTTCTTTGAATTTCTCTTCAGCTTCAGCATTGTCCGGGTTACGGTCTGGATGATATTTCATCGCCAACTTACGGTAGGCTTTTTTGATTTCATCATCACTAGCGGTTTTAGCGACGCCCAAAACCTCATAATAATCACGTTTAGCCATGTCTGGCGATGCTCCTCACGGAATTTTGTTTAATATTCAACTGAGGTCTGAAATTGGGGTCAAACCGAGTTTTACAAGGGGAAATATGAAAAAAATTATATGCTTTAGAACACAGCTTTGTTTTGAGAGAATTTATGGATGCCTTTAAACCAGGCATTGATCAGGAAAATAAAAGCAATAAAGCTGAAAATCACGCCGGTCACCACACAGGCTTTGACCCATAACTGGCTGTCCCAGGCAAAGAAAAACAGGGGAATAAACCACAGCGCAGCGAAGATCGCCAAAATGGTATAAATCACGATATTGCGCATGATCCACAGCGCCTGTGCCTGTAACCAGACCTCGGCATAATCAACTTGAGCGACTTTACGTGCGAACCAGTAGGCCAATAGTCCACTAAACAGGGTAAATAAGGCCAAAAACATGAAGACATAAGCCATCGCTACGGAACGTCGCATCTTGGTTAATGTATCTTGAGTCATGTTCGGTTCAACCTCGTTACCGTATTGGCAGCTCGGCCAATGCAGCAATTACTTATTTTTTTAAATTATAAAAATCTCAGGTGCTACTATATTGAAAATTTCCAAATTTCGCACCTGAAATTATGACAAATTTAAACAGAATTTAAACTTTTTTTCACTTTAAACCACTGTGCATATAGGGCAGGCAGGAAAAACAAGGTCAATAATGTCGCCACAATCAACCCCCCCATAATCGCCACCGCCATCGGCCCGAAGAAAATACTGCGGGACAAGGGAATCATCGCCAGAACTGCAGCCAGTGCGGTCAATACGATCGGACGACAACGGCGTACTGTGGCATTGATGATGGCATCCCACTGCGACTCTCCGGCCTGAATATCCTGCTCGATCTGGTCAATCAGAATCAGCGAATTGCGCATGATCATTCCCGATAAGGCAATCGTCCCGAGCATCGCAACAAAACCGAAAGGTTTATTGAAAATTAACAGGAATAACACTACTCCGATAATGCCCAAAGGTGCAGTCAGAAATACAATAAAGGCCCGTGATATGCTCTTAAGCTGAATCATCAGCAAGGTCATGACGACTGCGAGGAATAAAGGCATGCCGGCATTCACCGAGTTCTGTCCGCGAGCCGATTCTTCAACTGTACCGCCCACTTGCAGCAGATAGCCATTCGGCAGCTCTGCCCGGATTTTTTCCAGTGGCTCTTTGAGTTCATTGACCACAGTAGCGGGCTGCAGTTTGCTACGAATATCGGCACGCACAGTAATGGTCGGCAAGCGGTTACGATGCCAGATCAGGCCTTCTTCAAAGCTGTATTCAATTTTGGCCAGCTGCGCCAAAGGTACCGATGTACCGGTTGCGGTTGGAACGGCCAGACTGGCTAAAGATGCTACCTCCACCCGTTCAGCCTGAGCACCACGTAAACGGATTTCGATCAGTTCACGTTTTTCCCGATACTGATCAATGCCGGCCCCTAAAATCGAGCTATTCAGTACATTGGCCAGTTCACTGCTGCTCACCCCAAGCTGACGGGCACGATCCTGATCAATCTGTAATTTGATGACTTTGCTCGGCTCGCCCCAGTCCAGATGCACATTGGTGGTATTTGGATTTTCTCCCACGGTGGCTGCAACTTTCTGCGCCCATTCACGAACTAATCCTAAGTCTTCACCCGATACCCGGAACTGCAGTGGATAGCCCACAGGTGGACCATTTTCCAGCAAGGACACCCGGGTACGCACTTCCGGCAATAACCTGCGAATCTGGTCACTTAAGGATTTGCGGATTTCATTACGGTCTTCCAGCGATGAAGCCAATACCACAAACTGGGCAAAACTGGTTTGCGGCAACTGCTGATCGAGCGGTAAATAGAAACGCGGCGAACCCATCCCGACATAAGCCACATAGTTATCAATGCCCTCTTGTTTCGATAAAAAGGCTTCTACTTTTTTTACTGCAGCTTCAGTGGCCTTCAGTGAAGCACCTTCTTCAAGTTTGAGATCCACCAGAATTTCAGCCCGGTTCGAGGGTGGGAAAAACTGCTGCGGCACCAGCTTAAACATTAAAATAGACAGAATAAAAATTCCGACCGTGGCAACAATGACAGTTTTACGATAGGTCACACAGGCATCGACCCAACGGCGAAAGCCCTGATAAAACCGGGTTTGATAAGGGTCATAATGTTCTCCGGCATGATGCACAATCGGCTGAGGTTCTGGCTGTTTGCGTAGACGTGCCCAGAGACGCTGATACCACGGCGCTTTCTGAATTAAATCCTTGTTGAAATCCGGCAGAAGTTTATCGCCTAAATATGGCACAAACAGTACCGCGGCAATCCAGGACACCAGCAATGCAATGGTCACCACCTGGAAAATCGAACGGGTATATTCCCCGGTACTCGATGCTGCAGTGGCGATCGGCAGGAAACCGGCAGCGGTAATCAGGGTGCCTGTCAGCATGGGAAAAGCCGTGGTGCGCCAGGCATGCCCGGCCGCCTGTAAACGGCTATAACCCTGCTCCATCTTAATCGCCATCATTTCAATGGCGATAATGGCATCATCGACCAAAAGACCGAGAGCCAGAATCAGGGCCCCCAGGGAAATTTTATGCAGTCCGACATCAAACAGCTGCATACCGGCAAAAGTCATGGCCAGCACCAGCGGAATCGAGAAAGCCACCACCAGACCGGTCCGGAAACCGAGCGAGAAAAAACTGACCAGCAATACGATAACCACCGCTTCTGCCAGCACTTTCATAAATTCGTTAATGCTGCGTTTGACTGCCACCGGCTGATCGGAGACTTTTTGCAGCTCCATGCCGAGTGGCAGAGCTTTTTGCAGGCGGGCGAATTCCTGTTCCAGATTTTTACCCAAGGCAATGATGTCCCCACCCTTGCGCATCGATACAGCAATACCAATGCCGTTTTCGCCCATAAAGCGCATCCGGGGCTGTGCCGGATCACTAAAGCCTCGATAGACTTCTGCGACATCTCCCAGCTGAATAGTTTTGCCATTGACCAGCAGCGGCATCTGTCTTAATTCTTCAACACTGTTTAATGCACCACTGACTCGCACCTGAATCCGGTCTGAACCGGTTTCAAAAAAACCGGACTGGGTGGTGGCATTTTGCTGCTGCAGGGCTTGCTGAATCGCCATGACTGGAACGCCCAGCTGAATGGCCTTGGTATTGGAAATCTCAATCCAGATTTTCTGGTCTTGTAGGCCAATCAGCTCAACTTTGGCAACATCTTTGACCCGTTGCAGTTGCAGCTGTAAGCGGTCGGCGTATTCCTTGAGGGTCGCATAGTCAAAATCTTTACCCTTGAGCACATAAATATTGCCAAAGGTATCGCCGAATTCATCATTAAAGAACGGCCCTTGTACCCCTTGTGGCAATTCATGCCGGATATCGCCCACCTTCTTGCGCACGTTATACCAGACATCAGCGACATCTTTCGAAGCCAGGGAATCCTTGGCAACAAAAGTCACCATGGATTCACCCGGACGCGAATAGGCCATGATGCGCTCATACTGTCCCGTGGTCATCAGTTCCTTTTCAATCCGGTCAGTGACCTGCAGGGAGATTTCTTTGGCACTGGCACCCGGCCAATAGGTCTGGATTACCATGACTTTAAAGGTAAAAGGTGGATCTTCACTTTGTGACAGTTTGGAATAAGAGACGATGCCGATCAGACCGAGCAGGATCATGAAATACAGCACCAGACCTTTATTTTTTAAAGCCCATTCCGACAGGTTAAAGTTCATGCTTAACTCCCTGCCTGAATGGTCACACGACGGTTTTCACGATCAATCGGATTGATTTTTTGCTGGTTACGCAGCAGATGTACGCCACCAATCACCACATAGTCTTCCGGCTTGAGCCCACTGAGTACAGGAACACTGTCCCGGCCATAGGCACCGAGCTGGACCGGGACTTTACGTAAGGTATGATCGGGCTGGACCACCATGACATAAGCCTGCTGATCCGTTGCCGAGACACTGGATAGCGGCACACTGAGCATATTATCGCGGCTGTGCTGAAAAAATACCCGGGCACTTTGTCCCAGCTGGATCTGGCCATTGCCTTCACGTAAGGAAACTTTAACCCTGAAGGTCCGCGACTGGTCTGCTGCCGGTGAAATCTCGCGAACAAAAGCGGCAAATTTTTCTTCAGGTTTGGACCATAATGTCACTGTAGCTGCCTGTCCAACCTTGATCTCCGAAATAGCCTGTTCCGGTACGCCAATTACCACTTCACGCTCACCGGCAATCGCCAGTTCATACGCCGCCTGCCCGGCAGCCACCACCTGTCCTGTTTCTATATTGCGTGCAGTGATCACGCCGTTTCTGGTGGCAATCAGCTGGTTATAAGCAGTCTGGTTTTTAGCGGTATCATAATTGGATTGTGCCTGCTTCAGATTTGACAGGGCGGTCTTGTACTGGTTTTCGATCGCGTCATATTGTGAGCGGCTCACGGCATTGGATGGCAATAACTGCTTGAAACGTTGTAATTCATCCTGAGCAATCTTAGTGGCAGACTGCGCGCTTTCCAGCTGGGCACGTGCTGCATTCAGCTGCAGCTGGGCATCTTTGACATCTAGAGTTGCCAGGACTTGCCCGACTTTGACCTGGTCACCCACATCGGCGAAGCGCTGGGTCACCTGTCCAGCGACCCGAAAGGCCAGCGCCGTTTGCTGGCGCGCCTGCACATCACCGGCATAACTTTTTAATTCATGCTGTGAAGTGGTGGGTGTGGCCACCATGACAAAGGGAACTTCCTGTTCTGCTGCAGCAGTATCTTTGCTGCACCCGGTTAAGGTCACGCTGCAAAGCACCACCATGCCAGCCAATACGCTGTAAATCCTGCTCATCTTATTCGCTCTTATCTGATCATCTTTTTTAGGGCAAACTATGCTGATATATTGAATTGCTTGTTTTTTAATTAATATACCACCCGGCACACTAATTACAACTGAATCATCAAAGCAATGACCGTGTTGACTTTTTTTGGAAGAAATTGTGCAAATACCTGTAGGACGACCCAAGGATCTGGAAAAGCGTCAGCGCATACTCAGCGTGGCCAAAGCGCTGTTTTTAGCGCATGGCTATCATGCCTCCAGCATGAACCAGATTGCACGTGAGGCAGGTGTAACCAAGCTGACGGTGTATAACCATTTTCAGGATAAGGCGACCCTGTTTAGCTGTGCGATTGAGGATACCTGTGAAGCCATTCTGCATGAACATCCTCAACTCTTGCAGCCGAGCAGTGACTTTGCGCAGGAGTTTTATCAGGCCTGTCAGCGCGCTTTAAATATTATTCATTTACCAGAAGCGATCAAGCTGGACCTGCTACTGATGGAACTGGCCTCGCAGCAAAGTCCTCTGGCAGAACAGTTTTATCAGGCCTCGCATAGCAAACTGGATGCAGTCTGGAATGATTTCTTTGCTCTGGCCCAGCAATACCGCTTTATTCGGGTCGATCTTCCAGAAAAACAGACCGAGCTGATCGTGTCCCTGCTGACGGGAACCCGTCATCAGAAAATCCTGCTGGGTCTCAGCCCTCCCCCTTCAAGCGCAGAACAGCAACAGATTATTAGCGAGGCCATTGAACTGTTTATGCTGAAATATGCCCTGCCGGATTAACTCCTTTCTTTCGGACTGATCACCGATCACCGTATGTGGCCTAAAAGTTGCTAAAAAAGTAGCCAATGCTCTGCAACTTTTGTCTCTAGGGGACTTGGATTGTCATGCAGTCGCGGTATAGTCAAAGCATGCATGTGAGGGAATAAAAAATGATTCAACAGATTGATGCACCACTACGCGAAGACGTACGCTTACTGGGTAATTTGCTTGGGGAAACCTTAAAATTACA
This sequence comes from Acinetobacter sp. L-24, assembly GCF_056857555.1. The sequence continues at coordinate 34,028 of NZ_JBSXNI010000023.1, forward strand.
TGCCGGGCAGGATTTGTTTAATCAGATCGAGCAGATCCGTGCCCTGTCCAAAGGCGCTCGCGATGGACAGGTCGAAGCAGAAAAACAACTGGAACAACTGTTTTTGAGTCTGGAAGATGCAGAAATCCTGCCACTGACCCGTGCTTTTACCCACTTTTTAAACTTTGCCAATATTGCCGAACAATATCATGTGGTACGTCGTCGCCGTCAGAGCGAGTTTGATGACACTGCAGAATCGCCCAATCCTCTGGTGCCTTTATTTGAAAAATTTAAACAGCAGGAGATTTCTGCCGATACGCTGTATCAGCAAATCTGTGAACTGAAAATTGAACTGGTCCTGACCGCCCATCCCACAGAAGTCAGCCGCCGCACCCTGATTCAAAAATATGATGGCATCAATAATGCCCTGTCCAAATTCGACCAGCAGAAACTGACGCCACGTGAACGTCAGGCAGTCCTGGCCGATCTGAAACAGCTGATCAGCTCCGCCTGGCAAACCGATGAAATCCGTCAGCATCGCCCGACTCCGATCGATGAAGCCAAATGGGGTTTTACCACCATTGAACAGACCCTGTGGAATGCGGTCCCGAAATTTATCCGCGAACTAAATGGCATGGTGCAAGCGCAATGTGGCCAGAACCTGCCCTTAGATGTAGCGCCAGTACGTTTTGCCTCCTGGATGGGTGGTGACCGTGATGGCAACCCGAATGTCACCCACACCGTCACTCAGGAAGTACTGTGGCTGTCGCGCTGGAAAGCAGCCGACCTTTATGTACGTGATATTGAAAACCTGCGCTGGGAACTGTCCATTCAGCAATGTAGTCCGGAAATTTCCGAAGCCTTGGGCCAGCCCCATCCTGAACCCTATCGTGAATATTTACGTGACACCCGTACCCGCCTGAAAGCGACGCGGCACTGGCTGGCAGAAAAATTAAAAGGCAATGATGCCGATGACAGTCTGGTGATTAAAAGTAAAGACGAACTTTTACAACCGCTCCTGACCTGTTACCGCTCGCTGATGGACTGCAATCTGGCTGAAATTGCCAATGGCAGCCTGCTGGACTTTATTTACCGGGTCAACAGTTTTGGGATCGAACTGCTAAAACTAGATATCCGCCAGGAATCCGGCCGTCACCGCCAGGCGATTTCAGCCATTACTGAATATTTAGGACTGGGGAATTTTGAAACCTGGACCGAACAGGCCCGTCAAAACTTTTTATTGCAGGAATTGCAAAGCAAACGTCCGTTACTGCCGAAACATCTGAATGAACCGGCCGGCAGCCTGATTGAACATCCGGATGTACAGGAAGTCTTTGCCACCATGCGCACACTGGCCGAACAGCCGAGCGAGTCTCTGGGTGCCTATATTATTTCCATGGCAGAATATCCAAGTGATGTCTTGGCGGTACTGCTTTTACAAAAAGAAGCCGGGATTGAACAGGCGTTACGGGTGGTTCCCCTGTTTGAAACATTAAAAGATCTGGATGGTGCAGCCGCAACCATGTCGACCCTGTTCAATATGCACTGGTATAAACAGCATATTCAGGGCAAACATGAGGTCATGATTGGCTATTCGGATTCTGCCAAAGATGCCGGTTTTATGTCGGCCAACTGGGCACAGTATCGTGCCCAGGAAGAACTGACCGCAGTTGCCCAGCAACATGGCGTGCAATTGACCCTGTTTCATGGTCGTGGCGGTTCGATCAGCCGTGGTGGTGCGCCAACCCAGCAAGCCTTGTTCTCTCAGCCACCGGGCTCTATTTCCGGTGCAATCCGGGTGACTGAACAGGGCGAAATGATCCGCTTTAAATTCGGGCTGGAAGAAATCGCGCTGCAAAATCTGGAAATTTATACTGCTGCAACCCTGGAAGCGACGCTGCTGCCGCCACCTGAGCCGAAACAAGAATGGCGCGACCTGATGCATCAAATGACCGAACTGTCGGTTCAGGTCTATCGCCAGACCGTACGGGAAAATCCGCATTTTGTAAAATACCTGCGTACCGTTACTCCTGAGCTTGAACTACAAATGCTGCCGCTGGGTTCACGTCCTGCCAAACGTAAAGTCAGCGGCGGCATTGAATCCTTGCGTGCCATCCCTTGGGTATTTGCCTGGACCCAGATTCGCCTGATGTTACCTGCCTGGCTCGGGACCGGTGCTGCACTGAATGAAGTCCTGGATCAGGGACAACGTACAGTACTCGATGAGATGCTGGCCGAGTGGCCATATTTCCAGACCCTGATTGATATGCTGGAAATGGTATTGTCTAAAGCCGATGCCCATGTGGCACTGTATTATGAATCGCATCTGACTCAGGATGAAGATATGAAAATTCTGGGAACAGAGTTACGCCAGCGTTTGCAAGATGCTGTACAAACCTTGTTAAGCTTGAAAGGCGAGTCGAAACTGCTCAGCAGTAACGGCGTACTGGATCAGTCTATGAAGGTGCGTAAGCCGTATCTGCTACCCTTGCACTTGCTGCAAGCTGAACTGATGAAACGTCGCCGTTTATATCTGCAACAGCAACAGGCCGAAAACACCCCGGTGGATCATGCGCTGATGGTCAGTATTGCCGGGATTGCGGCCGGTCTGCGTAATACTGGCTAAGCAAAAATGCCCATTTGAAAGCACATCCTGGTGATGTGCTTTTTTATTGACCAGTCAATAGCCAGGAAATATTTTATTTTATATAGTAAATCAGATTTATTTATAGATACCCCTATTCATAATAAGAAATTAATCTACTGATTTCACTTTACTTTTAACCCAGTATTCTTTTACCGCCCGGTAAAATCTTAAATAAAGTCATAGAATTAATTTGAACAAAAATTTTGTTTAAGTGATTAAATCTTCTAAAGAACAAGAGTATGATGTGCACAATTTATCTTTTGAGTGCTCATTTTATGTCCAGTTGGTTTCCCAAATGGCGCCCTTATGAGGGTAGTATCGATGCACGACCAGTAGGTACCGCAGAGTATTTGCCACCCGCACAAACGGTCATTTTGGGTGTACAACATGCTTTTGCCATGTTTGGCGCGACTGTACTGGCACCTTTTTTAATGGGCTTTGATCCTAACCTGGCGATTCTAATGTCAGGGATCTGTACTATTCTGTTCTTTTTAATCACCGGTGGCCGGGTTCCAAGTTATCTAGGTTCAAGCTTTGCCTTTATTGGTGTGGTCATCGCAGCAACAGGTTATGCGGGTGGTGGCGGACTGAATCCAAATATTGGCGTTGCAGCAGGCGGGATTATCGCATGTGGCATCTTCTATGCACTCATGGGCTTTCTGGTCATGGCGACGGGCACCCGCTGGATTGAAAAGCTGATGCCACCGGTAGTGACCGGTGCCGTGGTGATGATCATTGGCCTGAACCTTGCTCCAGTCACAGTGAAAAGTGTGATGGGCAATACCTTCAATATGTGGATGTCTCTGGTCACTGTGTTGTGCATGGGTTCAATTGCCGTATTCACCCGTGGCTTATTACAGCGCCTGCTGTTATTGGTTGGCCTGTTATTGGCTTATCTGATTTACTTCGTACTCAGTAATGTCATGGGTTATGGCACTGCGATCAACTTCCTTCCTATTCAGCAAGCAGCCTGGTTCGGTTTACCGACTTTCCACGCGCCGACCTTTGAATTGAATGCCATGTTGATCATTGCACCGATTGCCTTGATTCTGGTGGCTGAAAATCTGGGCCATATTAAAGCCGTAGGCGCGATGACCGGTGAAAACCTCGATCCGCATATTGGTAAAGCCTTTGTGGCAGATGGTGTTGCAACCACTTTAGCCGGTGGTGTAGGTGCGCCGGGTATGACTACCTATGGTGAAAACATTGGTGTGATGGCCGTGACACGGGTTTACTCGACCATCATCTTTGCAGTCGCGGGTGTCTTTGCTGTGTTCCTGGGTTTATCGCCTAAGTTTGGTGCGATTATTCACACGATTCCGACAGCGATTCTGACCGGTGCTTCGATTGTAGTCTTTGGTTTGATTACCATTGCTGGTGCCAAAATCTGGATTGAGAACAAGGTCGATTTCTCGCAGAACAAGAACCTGATGGTGGCTGCGGTGACCATTATTTTAGGTACGGGTGATTTTGCCCTGACTTTTGGCAGCTTCAATCTGGGTGGTATTGGTACGGCAACGTTTGCTGCACTGATCCTGAACTGGTTCTTTAGCCTGGGCGATAAAAAATAAAACTCGAAATAAAAGTATTGAGCAGCCGAATGGCTGCTTTTTTTATCTTTATATTTTTCAACTTTGCGATTAAAGAAATGAAAAGAAGCCCCGCAAGGCTTCTATTAAAGCACGTGTCTGTTTAAGGACGAAACTCTTTCAGTTCACGTTGAATAAAGTATTGGAACATTTCACGGTATAGATGTTCAATAAACTCCTGATCGACACCTTGTTTTTGCGCCAGAGCTCTGACATTTTCTACAATCTGTTCCATACGTTCTGGTGACTGTAAATCGGTTTCGGTTTTTTTGAAACGGGTGGTTTGATCAACATAAAATTGACGCGCAGCGATCAGCTCAACTAAAGCTGTATCAATGGCATCGATCTGTTGACGTGCATGTTCTAGTGATTCAGCTTTGATCTTTTCCATGTTTTTTCAGTTCACTTTCAGTTTGATTATTACTCTTATACTTTTCTTCTAACACATTACTGAAAATACTTTCAATCATCCAGACCCGATATAGGCTATTAAATGTATAACTTTGATCATCTATGCGCAGTTCCAGTACCGGAAAATTCGGCTGCGACTTCATTTCACAGAGCATATCATTGTCCTGCAGCTTGGCCAGAATATCGTCCTGGGTCAGATCGACAATATTTAACTGTTGCTGCAAACGTTTGAAATGGGGTGCATAAGACAGGTCTTCACCACGGGTCCAGACGGCCTGCAAGATCTGGTACATCGCCTCGATCCGCTGCTCCTCGGGACAGCTATAAAATAATTGTGCCATTGGCGCAATCGCCTGCTCGGTCGGCCGGCAGAACGGGGTAAATTCTACTTCTGTCCGTTTGGATAACCGTGTGGCCAGACTCCAGTCAAAATCATCCCGACCGCGATAGGACAAGGGATAGACATTTAGCTGGATATTATAATAATCCGCCAGTTCTTCCTTGATATAAGCCAGCAGCAGCCAGGAAATCGGGTCTTCCAGCGCGATATACAAGTCCAGTTCCGGATCCATCGACTGGATCTCGTTCAGCTCTTCGGCATCACTGATCAGATGCTCACGCCATTCAATGTGATCGATCATAAAAATCGGATTACCGGTCAGCAGTTTTTGCTGCTCCAGACGCCGGGTCAGACGCAACAGGTCATCGACCGCCTGATACTGGCGACCGCCTAAATTAAAATAGCTGGCCAGAATCGGAGTCTGGTCAAAAATACGTTCAGGAAAATCCTGTGGCTGATGATGGCGACTGGCCATGGCATAAAGAGTTCGTAATTTTCCGGTCTGTTTTTGCCAGAGCATATGGAAGACATCTTCCAGCAAATACAGGAAATCCTGTCCACGCAGCGGTGTATGCCGCAAAATCAGTTCGGCCTGTTTTAAGGCCTCAGCGGTCGGTAATTCTGGCGTATCATGAAAACTGAAACGATGCTGTTTCGACAAGATTTTCGCATCATTAATCGTGTAGTGCTGCCATTCATCAAAAGACATCTGGTTCGGCGCTTCGGCATGCTCACTGGAAATGATGACTTTCAGCGGCTTGAGTTCTGGACTTAAAATTTCTTCGAGCTGGGGCAACTGCTGTACCGCCAGATAACTGTACACATCATCCAGCCTTAAATGAATACTCAGCCCATCTTGAATAGATAACACCGTTTGACGGGTCGGTTTTTGGTAAAACCAACTCGATCGGATTGGATCAAACCAACGGCGTAACAGGGACATGAGATCGGCCTCGACAACAATGACGGTGCGCAGCTCAACATATGAGAAGCTGCGCAGAATAATCTATTTTTAAGATCGCAGAAGCCAAAGCCCTGCATGCTGTAAAAACTTATATCAAGTCATAAGCAAATGTTCAATGTTTAACAATGGATTAGAGGTCAAGATTCAGGTCAGTGACCGCCCCGGTTTCTGCACCTGAAGTCAGTTTGGCGAATTTAGCCAGCGCACCGTGGGTATAGTTTGGCTGAGGTTTGGTCCAGGCCGCTTGACGTGCAGCAATTTCTTCTTCCGCGACATGCCAGGTCATTTCCCGAGTTTCGGCATTAATCGAAATCTGATCACCATTTTGCACCAGACCAATCGGGCCGCCCTCATAAGCTTCTGGCGTCACATGACCAATCACGAAACCATGACTGCCGCCAGAGAAGCGTCCGTCAGTAATTAAAGCCACCGAAGCGCCCAGACCTTTACCAATAATCGCAGAAGTCGGTTTCAGCATTTCCGGCATGCCCGGACCACCTTTAGGGCCGACGCCACGAATCACCACCACTTCACCCGGCTGGACTTCGCCATCCAGAATCCCGCGCATGGCACCCTGCTCGCCTTCAAAGACCCGTGCCGGGCCAGCAAAATGCAGACCTTCCTTACCGGTAATCTTGGCCACAGCGCCCTTCGGCGACAAATTGCCTTTTAAAATCACCAGATGGGAATCTTTTTTCACGGGCGCATCAAAAGGCAGAATAATCTGCTGACCTTCCGGATAGTCCTGCACATCGGCCAGGTTTTCTGCCAGCGTCTTACCTGTGACCGTTAAACAGGACCCATCCAGCATGCCGGCATCCAGCATGCGCTTCATCAGTGGTTGAATCCCACCAATCGCAATCAGTTCTGACATTAAATATTTCCCGGATGGACGCACATCGGCCACCACCGGAATATCTTTGCCAATTCGGACAAAGTCATCCAGACTCAATTCAACCCCTGCGGTATGCGCCATGGCTAGCAGATGCAACACGCCATTGGTCGAACCACCCAGCGCAATCAAGACCTTGATCGAATTTTCAAAAGCAGCCTTGGTCATGATGTCACGTGGCTTGATATCCAGTCGTAACAGATTCATGACTGCTTCACCGGCACGGGCACAGTCGATTTGCTTGTCATCCGAAATCGCTTCCTGTGCCGAGGAGCCCGGCAAGCTCATACCGAGTGCTTCAATTGCAGAGGCCATCGAGTTGGCCGTATACATGCCGCCACAAGAGCCCGGACCCGGCAAGGATACTTCTTCAATATGCTTGACTTGAATCGCGTTAATTTCACCTTTGGCATATTGACCGACTGCTTCAAATACCGAAATCATGTCGGTATGGCCTTCGCCCGGTTTAATAGTGCCGCCATAAATAAACAGCCCCGGACGGTTTAAGCGCGCCAACCCCATGATGCAGCCCGGCATGTTTTTATCACAACCACCAATCGCGATGACCCCATCATAAGCCTGGCAGCCCACGACCGTTTCAATGGAGTCTGCGATCACTTCCCGTGATAGCAGTGAATATTTCATGCCTTCCGTACCGTTGGAAATTCCGTCAGAAATGGTAATGGTATTGAAGATAATACCTTTGCCGCCCGCAGCACTCACGCCCTGCTCTACAGTTCTGGCCAGACCATCAATATGCATATTACAAGGCGTGACATTGGCCCAGGTCGAGGCAATGCCAATAAATGGCCGTTCAAAATCAACATCTTTAAAACCGGTAGCACGCATCATGGAACGCGCCGGTGCATTTTCAATGCCTTCATAAACCGGGGCTGAATGCTCGCGGATATTATCTTTACTCATTATTCTCTTCCTGGGCGATGACCAATTTTAAGCTTCGGTCTTGGACAATTTATTTTAAGGTCATTGTATAGAAAGCAGACTACACATGAAAGCAACACTCTGTACTCTGCGAATCCCATTAATCCATTTATTATTTTTCTACCCAAATCAGATCACATGATGAAGCGACATGGATGTCGCTGTTTTCCTGTGCAGCAAGGATGCTGCATCAGGAAAACAAAGGCGTTTTGTTACTTTTGCGCTGTCAAAAGTAAAACATTGTCTACGCAATATTATTGCAAAATCACAAAGTAAAATGCGACCGTGCTATTTTCAACAATTAATAAAAAAGCACCCCCGTCTGGAGTGCTTTTAAAATCTGTAAAATTACAAATTAGATATCACGTACCGCACCTTTCGAGGCACTGGTGGTATGCATCGCATACGCTTTCAGTGCTTTAGACACTTTACGCGGACGCTGTTCTGCAGGCTGCCAGCCTTTGGCTTCTTGTGCTTCACGGCGCGCTGCCATGGTGGCATCATCCACTGCCAGGTGAATCGTACGATTTGGAATATCAATTTCGATACGGTCACCATCTTCCACCAGACCAATCGCACCACCTTCCGCTGCTTCAGGAGATACGTGACCAATTGAAAGGCCTGAAGAACCACCAGAGAAACGGCCATCTGTTAAAAGTGCACAGTCTTTACCCAAACCTTTTGATTTTAAGTAACTGGTTGGATACAACATTTCCTGCATACCCGGACCACCACGTGGACCTTCGTAGCGAATCACGACGACATCACCCGCAGTGATTTTGCCGCCAAGAATGGCTTCAACCGCAGCATCCTGACTTTCAAACACACGTGCAGTCCCGTTGAATTTTAGGATTGAATCATCCACACCCGCTGTTTTTACGATACAGCCTTCTAGCGCGATGTTGCCGTAAAGTACCGCCAGACCACCATCTTGCGAGAAAGCATTGGCTGCATTACGGATCACGCCATTGTCACGGTCGCCATCTAAGCGTGCATAATAACGGTCTTGCGAGAATGCCGTCTGCGTTGGTACACCGCCCGGTGCAGATTTGAAGAATTGATACACGTCTTCATCTTCAGTACGGATGATGTCCCATTTATCCAAGGCATCTTTCAGTGTTTTTTCATGGACGGTTGGAACAGAAGTGTCCAGCAAGCCCGCACGATCCAGTTCGCCCAGAATCGACATGATGCCACCGGCACGGTGTACATCTTCCATATGGACGTCTTGCTTCGCCGGCGCAACTTTACATAGTACCGGCACATTACGCGACAAACGGTCGATGTCGGTCATGGTGAAATCGACTTCAGCTTCGTGTGCTGCTGCCAACAGATGCAGAACCGTATTGGTTGAACCACCCATGGAAATATCCAGCGTCATGGCATTTTCAAACGCTGCTTTGGTTGCGATTGAACGTGGCAAGATGCTGTAATCTTCCTGTTCATAATGACGTTTCGCCAATTCAACAATCAGTTGGCCGGCTTTTTCAAATAATTTTTTACGGTTGGCATGGGTTGCCAGTGTTGAACCATTGCCCGGAAGCGATAAACCAAGTGCTTCAGTCAAACAGTTCATCGAGTTTGCAGTGAACATGCCTGAACATGAACCACAGGTTGGGCAAGCTGAACGCTCATATTCAGCGACTTCTTCATCAGTGAAGCTGTCATCTGCTGCAACAATCATGGCATCAACCAGGTCGATGGCTTTTTCATTGCCACGGATTTTGACCTTGCCCGCTTCCATTGGACCGCCAGAGACAAATACCACCGGAATGTTCAGACGCATTGAAGCCATTAACATCCCCGGGGTGATCTTGTCACAGTTCGAGATACACACCATCGCATCGGCACAATGCGCATTGACCATGTACTCGACCGAGTCTGCAATCAGATCCCGTGAAGGCAATGAATATAGCATGCCGTCATGACCCATCGCGATGCCATCATCGACAGCAATAGTATTGAATTCTTTGGCCACGCCGCCTGACGCTTCAATTTGACGTGCCACCAGCTGACCTAAGTCTTTCAAATGAACGTGACCCGGTACAAACTGGGTGAACGAGTTCACCACCGCAATAATCGGCTTACCGAAATCTTCATCTTTCATGCCGGTGGCACGCCATAAACCGCGTGCGCCAGCCATATTTCTTCCGTGTGTCGATGTTTTTGAACGATAGTCAGGCATTTTATATTTCCAACAAAGTTTGAGCTTGCAATGAATCGGGCAGATCCACTCTGGCTAAATCATACTGACAAGGAGCTTAAATCAGTTGAATTTTAAACCTATCATACTACAAGCCCTTGATTTACAAGATGGCCTTTTGGGTGTAGATGCAGGCAAAAATGTCTATAGAGAGGTTTGGATGATCTGACGATAAAAATTTCTTAATGAAATCTACTATACCGCCATCATCATCAGGACAATACAAAACTTTCATGAATAATTTTTACAATTTGCATGAGTTTTTTTTATATAAAAATTCCACCGAAATTCAAGTACTCACCAAGCTTCTCGGATAAGTTTTGGTAAGGATTAGGCTGAAATTTGGCTTTTGGCTTATAATAGCTTTTAAGTTTATTTGGAATTTCATGTGTGAAGATCATATTTGCAGGCACACCAGAATTTGCAGCGACTGCATTGGCTGCGTTGCTTAGAACCGAACATGAAATTGTGGCGGTCTATACTCAACCGGACCGCAAGGCCGGACGTGGACAAAAGCTCACGGCATCTGCGGTGAAGCAGTTAGCGCTTGAACATCATCTTTCGGTCTATCAGCCTTTACATTTCAAGTCATCGACTGAAGAAGGTCTGGCGGCGCAAGCGGAACTTAAAGCCTTAAATGCAGATGTGATGGTGGTGGCAGCTTATGGCCTGATCCTGCCACAAGTGGTTCTGGATACGCCAAAATATGGTTGCCTGAATATACACGGTTCGCTGTTGCCACGCTGGCGCGGTGCAGCCCCGATTCAGCGCGCGATTGCTACCGGCGATACCGAAACGGGTGTGACCATTATGAAAATGGCGGCCGGTCTGGATACCGGGGATATGATGTATAAAACACGATGTCCGATTACTGCCGAGGATACTTCTGCCAGCCTGCATGACAAACTGGCGCTGCAAGGTGCTGAGGCGATTGTGGCCGTGCTTGAATCGGAACAGACCTTACAGCACTATCTTGAGATTCGCGAAGTCCAGGATGAAAGCCTGACGGTTTACGCGCATAAACTATCAAAAGCTGAAGCACAAATTGACTGGACCCAGCCTGCAGCAGCCATTGACCGTAATATTCGTGCTTTTAATCCATGGCCAGTGGCATTTACCCCACTGGATGACAGCAACAATTTACGCATCTGGAATTCCTCGCTTTCTACGCAAAAGACAAGCAATGCCCTGCCTGGTGAAGTAATTGCTCTGGATAAAGACGGCGTGCATGTAATGTGTGGCGATCAAAATGCCATCTGTATCACCAATCTGCAATGGCCAGGCGGCAAAGCCCTGAATGCTGTTCAAATTAATCAAACTCAAAAACTATCGGTAGGATATAAATTCGCATGAGCCAAATTCAATCATCAGCTAAAAATTTGAATTTGCGCGCGCAAGTTGTAAAAACCCTATTGGCTGTACAAAATGGCCAATCACTTGCTTCTGTACTCAATCAACATATCAACATTGTGTCTGAGCGTGACCGTGGTCTGTATCACGAGTTAACTCTAGGCTGTTTACGTCAGTGGCATGGCCTGAAAGCCATCACCCTGCCGCTATTAACCAAACCTCTCGATAATCAGGCTCTAGAAAGCTGCTTATATTTGGGTTTGTACCAGATTCTATGTACCCGTATTCCGGCACATGCTGCAATTTCAGAAACCGTGACTGCTGCCAAACAGCTGGGCTTTGAACCTTTAAGCGGTCTGGTGAATGCCGTTCTGCGTCGTGTTTCACGTGAAACAGAAGAATTTGATCTGGCTTTAAATCAGGCGCATGGCCTGCCAAGCTGGCTTTACAAGCGTTTAAAGAAAGACTGGCCGGAACAGCTTGCCGAACTGTCACATGACTTGAAACAGATTGCACCGCTCACCTTGCGCGTCAATGTCAATCAGGTCAGCCGTGATGAATATCTGGAAATTCTGGAAGAAGAAGGCTATGAAGCACGTGCCTGTACTCTTTCTGAAGTTGGCATCGTTCTGGAACAGAATGTCCATATTCCGAACCTGCCGGGCTATGAAGCTGGTGGCTTCTCGGTTCAGGATGAACATGCCCAACTTTGCGTGACTTTAGTTCCTGACCTTGAAGGCAAAGTCGTGGTAGATGCCTGCGCTGCACCGGGTGGTAAGACCGCGCACATCCTGGAAAAATATAGCCCGAAAAAGCTGTATGCGATTGACCAGGATGCCAAACGTTTAGTCCGTGTGGCAGAAAATCTGGAACGCTTACTGTTAACTGAATATGCCGATGTTGAAATTATCGCGGCTGATGCGATCACCTGGACAGCTCCGGAGCCGGTCGACTGTATCGTACTGGATGCACCATGTTCCGCAATTGGTGTGATCCGTCGTCATCCGGATATCCGCTTACTGCGTCATTCCACAGATATTCCGCAAACGGTACAGCTGCAAAAGCAGATTCTGGAAAATATGTGGCAGCAACTGAAAGTCGGTGGTACTTTGCTGTACATCACCTGTTCAATTTTGAAAGCCGAAAACGAACAGCAGATGGTCGAATTCTTTGCTCAACATGCCGATGCCAAAGAAATCAAGATCGAAGCCGATTGGGGCATCGAGCAGATTCATGGTCGTCAGTTGTTGCCGAAAGCAGATCAAGGCGACGGCTTTTTCTATTGCCGTATAGAAAAAACTGCATAAGTCATGTGTTTAAAATGAAAGGCAGCCTAAGCTGCCTTTTTTATGGCGCGTGATTTAGTGAATATATGGCTTATTGAATAAACTTAAAAATCACCAGACTGCTGGCCAATGCCGCCATGCCGCTCACCAATCCATAGACTGTTTCATGCCCTTCAGAATAGCGCTTTGCCGTCGGCAATAATTCATCCAGCGCCAGATAAACCATCACCCCGCCAATCACGCCAAAGATCAGACCATAGACGGTTTCACTCATATAAGGTGCCAGAATAAAATACCCGAGCGCTGCCCCTAAAGGTTCGGCCAGTCCGGAAACCAAACTGGCCCAGAGCGCATAATCTTTACGGCCGGTGGCCATATAGACCGGCAGGGCAATCGCCACGCCTTCTGGTACATTATGAATCGCAATCGCGACTGCCAATGGCGCACCCAAAGCAGGACTTTCCAGCGTGGCAAAAAACGTCGCCAGCCCTTCCGGCAGGTTATGTGCGCTAATCGCAAACAGGGTCAGCATGCCGGTACGCAGTAATTGGGGTGAACTAACGCCCTTGGCAGAATGGGTCTCAATGGTGTCATGTGGGTTTGGCACAAAGCGATCTAGCAATAACACCAGAACTACGCCCAGTAAAAAAGCAAAAGTGCCAAAGGCAAAACCGGTTTTTTCATCAAAATCTAGGCTAAAGGAAGCGATCGATTTGTTCAGAATTTCGGTTAAAGAGACATAGATCATGGCCCCGGCAGCAAAGGCCAGACCAAAGGCCAGCAAACGGAAATTAGGTTTTTTTAAGAATAATACCAGTCCCCCACCCACCACGGTGGCCAGCCCGGCAAATAAAGTCACGGCAAAGGCTGTATAGACTTGTCCATCTGAAACGGAAATCATGTCAGAGCATCAGCCATTAAAAAAGTCATTATCATCAAGGATGATAATGACTTCCGTTTATGGTAACAGTAGGTTTATGTGAAGATTTTTAGTCTTCTGGTTCTTCCGGATTCTTTGCCAGATGAATCACAGCCAGTACCAGACCACCCCATAATAAAACGATAGAGATGATCATCATGATTAGTGCAGATGTATTCATAGTCGCTCTCCTAGCTGTGACGATCTTTAATCAGGCTGAATAGAATGGCACCCAGAATAAAGAATGCCATTACTCCTCCACCTACCATCCATAGGGTACTGGCAGCATAGCCACCATAACCTTCTGCCATGATCGATTTCAGGGTCAGGCCCAATGCCAGCAATAATGACAACGGCGTGATCACCGTCAGCATGAAGTTCCAGCTCGTACCTAGTTTCACGCTGGCAAACTCATTCACATGGCCTTCCAGCTGTTTCATTAATGGACGACGGAACCACGACAACAGAATAATCGATAACAGACCACCACCAACAATACCGATGTTATTGGCAAAGTAATCGATGATATCGACAAAGGTAATGGCACTATGTGTCGAGAACATCAGGGTAGAAATCACCGCTGAACCACCAGCAATAATCGTCACTGACTTGTTCTTTGACCAGCCCAGTTTGTCTTGGAACGCAGCAATCGGAACTTGCAGGATGCTCACCATCGAGGTAATACCGGCAACCGTCAACGAAGCAAAGAACAGGAAACCGAACAGGTCACCACCTGCACCTAAACTGGAAATGATTTTCGGAAACGCAATAAAGGCCAGACCGATACCGCCAGACACCACATCTTCAACTTTCTCACCTGAGCTGAACGCCATAAAACCAAGCGCGGCAAAGACACCAATACCCGCTAGAATTTCAAAAGACGAGTTGGCCAGTGCTACCACAATCCCGGAACCAGTCAGGTTGGTTTTGCGTTTCAGGTAAGATGCATAGGTCAACATGATCCCGAAGCCCACTGATAGTGAGAAAAAGATATGACCAAAAGCGGCTAACCAGACTTTATAGTTGGCCATCGCTTCCCAGTTCGGCGTGAAGAAAGCATTTAAGCCATCGACTGCACCAGGTAAACGTACTGCCTGAATCACTAGGATCGTGAATAAAATCACCAGCAATGGCATAAAGATTTTATTCGCCAGTTCCACCCCACGGCGTACTCCACCGTAAAGAATCAGCATGACTGCTGCCCAAACGACCACCAAACCAAAGAACAGCACAGGTACAAAACCGAGCGTCAGACCCTCACCATTTTGCAGGTAAGTATTGAAGAAGAAGCCTTGGGTATCTGTGCCCCACTGCTGTCCAAAGGAATAGAACATATAGCTGCCAGCCCAGGACAAGACGCTGGCATAGTAAATCCCGATCACCAGAGTGACCATGACCTGCCACCACCCTAGGGATTCGGCATTCATGAGTTTTTTATAGGCCATAGGCGGCGCTTTGCGGAACTTGTGTCCGACCGCATAGTCTAAAAACAATAAAGGTAAACCTGCTGCGAAAATCGCAATCAGATAAGGGATCAGGAATGCCCCGCCACCATTTTCATAGGCAACATAGGGGAAACGCCAGATATTCCCCAAGCCAACGGCGGAACCAATCGCTGCAATAATGAATCCTGATCGTGCGGACCAATTCTCACGAGTTTCTGTCATAGAACACCTAAACTTTTAACCCCTTTAGATGCTGCTTGTTATGGTTATGACGCAAGCAAAAAAAGAAGTATTTTCAATAATTTTGGGTGTTTGAATTAGAGGGCACCTTGTGGGCGTCGAATTCTAATGTACAAACAGGTCAGCAGGTCTTACATCTTGCTTAAAGTCTGATCGAAAAACTGACCTTGTAGATGACTCAACAATACTGACTTTTTTAAATTTTTTCTGTAAATTCTGCTTAAAATATTCGTTATTTATAATCTATTCGAATTAAGCGTTCAATAATTCTGCGAAATAAGCCAGATTAAACAAGTTATATATTGACAAACTTTTTGGAATATATTTTTTCTTAAGTTTTACTACAGGGTCGCTGTTTTAAAAAATGTATTGCAAGACTCCACTCCAGCATCTGTTTTTAGATCATTATTTAATGATGAAACGGCTCATACTAAGGCACATGACCAAGCCGTGATATGGGAAATCAAATTCTCTCATGGAATTTTGACCTCTTTAAAAACCGGTTTAAATATCACAAGCAGATTTAAAACAAGCTGCCTGTGATATCGAAGCGATGAGTATTCTAAACTTAGGCTTTAATCACCAGCATGCGCTCTTCCTGCATGTCGCGAATGGCTGACTGAATTCCTTCACGACCCAGACCTGAATCTTTGACCCCGCCATAAGGCATGTTATCGACCCGGAAAGACGGAATATCATTGATAATGACACCGCCGACATGCAGATGATCCCAGGCATACAGCATCTTGTTCAGATTCTGGGTATACACTCCAGCTTGCAAGCCAAAACGGCTGCGGTTGATACAGGCAATACCGGATTCGAAATCAGCATACGCTTCCAGAATTGCCACCGGACCAAAGGCTTCATCACGGTAGATTTCCAGACTGTGGTCTACATTTTCCAGCAAGGTCGGTGCGAACATCACACCATTCAATTCGCCTCCAATCAGGATTTTCGCGTCTTTTTTCACAGCTTTATCCAGCCATTTTTTCAGGCGTTTGGCTTCATCTTCCTTGATCATCGGACCAACCAAGGTTGTGCTCAGATTCGGATCAGCGGCTTTAATCGTTTTCAGTTTCGCCAGCAGTTTGTCCTTCACTTCAGTATAAATCTGCTGATGCACCAAAATGCGTTGCACACTGATACACACCTGTCCGGCATGGTTATACGCCCCGCCAATCAGACGATTAATCAAGGCATCGTTAATTTCGGTATCTGGCTCAATCATGACAGCAGCATTGCCACCCAGCTCCAAGACCACTTTTTTACGACCGGCACGCGCTTTCATATCCCAGCCTACAGCATCGGAACCGGTAAAACTGAGTAATTTAAAACGCTCATCGGTGACAAGTAGATCAGCCAGCTCTCGCGGACAGGGCAATACCGAAAACGCACCTTGCGGTAAATCGGTTTCCGCCAGAATTTCGGCAATTTTTAAGGCAGAAATAGGGGTTAGACTCGGCGGTTTCAGCACAAAGGGACAACCGGCTGCAATCGCAGGAGCAATTTTATGCGCGGTCAGGTTTAAAGGAAAATTAAACGGACTGATCAGAGACACTGCACCAATCGGCACCTGCTTTACAATGCCCCGATAACCGGATGCTGCCGCAGTCACGGCCAAAGGCAGCATACGTCCCTGATCAACCTGGGTCACGGCATCTGCGGCAATCTGGAAAGTATTAATCAGACGTTCAACTTCGGCTTCGGCTGCTTTACGCGGCTTGCCCCCTTCTGCAATCAGAATTTCAGTCAGTTCTTCATGAATCTCACGAAAACGGCGTACGCAATGCAGCAGAATTTTCTGTTTCTGGAACGGCTCCAAGGCAGCCATTTCGGCTTCTGCGTCTACGGCAGACTGAATCGCCTGTTCCAGTGTGTTGGCATCTGCCAAGGCGACACGGGCATACAGTTCATGATTATATTTATGTTTGACCTCTAGCCATTTATCCGTCTGAACAGCCTGACCGGCGACATATAATGCATACTCTTTCGCTTGTTGTGTGCTTCTCGCTACCATCTTATTGTCCTTCAACATCCAAGGATATACATTTTTGAAATTCTCTATATCATGCACTTGCTACTCCATATTAAGAAGATGTTTTTAAGTAACCAGACACCTCCAATTTTAATAAAGCTTTAGGGAATAGAGCCATGCGCGCAAAAATACTCACCACCTTATTCTTCGGTTTTGGAATCAGTACGCTCAGTCATGCAGATGTGATCGGCGTGAAAGCGGATCTCAGCTACTGGGATTTTGACGGCTATAGCCAGGATAACAATTTCAAGCATGCGCTGGATCGACAAGGTACAGCACAACTATCTGTCGCTGTAGAACATCCGGTACCGTTATTGCCAAATGCAAAAATCAAATATGTTAATCTGGACAGCAACAGTGAACAAAACACGCTTGCCAATGCCTCAGAGATCGAACTGAAGAATATCGACTATATTCTGTATTACGAATTGCTAGATACTATTGTGCATGCGGATATAGGCGCAGGTTTAACCAATCTGGATGGTACGGTGAAAAACCTGAGCAATGCTGCTTTCAATCAATACGATCTGGATGAATACAGTCCCCTGCTCTACGCAACCGTCGGGGTGAAACTGCCATTTACCGGTATGAGTGCCAAAGCCGAAGCTATTTACAGTCACGGCAGCGATAGCCAAAAAACCGATGTACAGGCCGAACTGCAATATGACTTTATTGATAATCTGCTGGTCGATGTGGGTGCCAAAATCGGTTATCGTATGATGCAAGTAGATTTTGAACAGGATCAACGTCCAGACTTACAGTTGGAATTTAAAGGTCCTTATATCGGTCTAGATGTGCATTTTTAATGCAATACAACTGGTTAAGCTTGCACAGCTCAATTTCTCTGCGCTGATGTAAGCCAAAGCGTACAGCAATAACCGCAATCTGCTGCTAGTGCGCCACCGGGATGTGTATTACTTTATAAACATAGAGAGCAGGATGCTCCAGAAGACCTAAAAACAAGAATAACATCGCAACACCAGGACGTGAGGTACGACAGGAGTTATACCTAAATCACGAGATACGAAAAAGCCCCGACAGGATGTCGGGGCTTTTTTTCTGCCTATTATTTTATTTATCATTGCTTAACAGTTCCGAGCTAAAACTCCAACATTGTAAGAATCTCCTTGTTGTTAAGCTAAAAATCCTCACATTTTTTGGGAACAGCAATCATGGTAAAAAAGGTCCTCTTTATTACATCCAATCAAGGCATTGAACATGATGAACTCACTGAGCCTTTAAATTTTCTAAAGTCCAAAGGTTTTGAAGTCATTCATGCTGCAGAAAAAAATGAAGATGTCGCCACTGTCAAAGGTGATACCAAGGCTGCTACCCAATACACGCCGGATACCAGTTTCGACCATGTCGATCCGAATGATTATGATCTTTTGGTGATTCCCGGCGGTACAGTCAATGCGGATACATTGAGAATCAATCAGGATGCGCAAAAAATCATTCAGCATTTTGCCGACAATCACAAACCGATTGCCGCGATCTGTCATGGGCCATGGACCCTGATTGATGCACAGCGCATCAAAGACAAGAATCTGACCTCATATAAGAGCATCAAGCTAGATCTGGAAAATGCCGGCGGGAAATGGGTCGACGAAGAAGTCCACCGCTGCAATACAGGTGACTGGGTACTGATTACTTCACGCAATCCGGACGATTTACCGGCTTTCAATGAAGCGATCTTAAAAGAGCTTGAAGGCGAAGCTGCCTAAGCTCCTACACTAAAAAAAGAACCTCAGCATTGAGGTTCTTTTTTATATTTAGACACCACCGGCCAAACTTTTCAGATAAGTCACCACGTCTTTATTTCCGGCCATTTCAGCCAGTTCTAAAGCAGTATTTGGACTGCGATGTGCAATATCTGCGCCCTTGCTAACCAGAAGCTTAACTACGTCTAAATGATCATTTTCAGCTGCAGCCTGTAAGGCACTATAGCCTTCTTCATCGGCGGAGTTGACGTCCAGACCTTCTTGCAAGCCCTGCTCAACCTGTTCAACATCACCAAGAGATGCCCAGTACACCAGTTCAGGAAGATGCAGTTCTTCATCACCTTCAGGGATTGGGGAGAATGAATTAATATTCATATTTTCTATACCTCTACTCTATTTAGAATAGCGCGATTATCACATTACCTTATCTCAATAATACTAAGAATAATAGACTTCTTGCGTTAGTCAAAATTTAAAATTTAAACAGCCAAAAGCTACATATTATAAGGTTTTAGCCAATTCAAAAATTAGGTAAAACGATACTTTCGCAAGAGGTCTAATATTTAAATTAATGCTTATTCAGTATCTTTAAAATTTTAGATAGAGCATTTTTTTTATTTGAATAAGAAGGTATCAAAAAAGAATTATCAGGATTAAATTCTATCTTATTCTTAATATAAATTTTATTAGATAAGGCTTTTGATCTTCTTAAAACTTTTGGCTCTGTAGTATGACCAATGGAACTTCCACCCATCACCAACATTTGCCAAACAGTGAGATTATGATTTATATCCCATGAACTTATATCGCTCCAAGAGTTAGATTTCATAAGCTTACCTTGCAAAGTAACTGTCAACTTCTGATCGATAGGAAAATCCCAGCGGGTTTCAAAAATAAAACTTTTTGATTGTATAGATCGGGCTTGAATAAGTTGAGGAATCCAATCTTCAAGATCAATATCATTTATCCATCTGAATCGATCACTATCAATTTTTTTGGAATCTTTTGTATCAAGAATCCATTTAGCATAGAGATATTCATAGTTATTCTTTAATTCAATATCTTGATAAACCAACTTCAGTCTAAGTTTTTCAATAATCAGTAATTGAGCACCATGATTCGAGATTGAAATTGGCATATGAAAACTACACACATACCATTCTTCACTAGCACTTTTTATCGGATAAATTTGTTCTGTTAAAGTTCCAATCGTGAAGAATGGTTTAGATTTATAAAAATAAGTTTTCCATAATTGCATTACTGAAATTAAGAGAGCTAAAGATGCTATAAATAATTCTAAGGTCATGATATTTATAATTCAGTTAATTACTACAAAATAAATTGTGAATTAGTTTTTATCAACTAATAACCATAAAAAAGCCCCCTTTCGGAGGCTTCTTATTTAATACTTAGCTTTAAGCTTTAGACACTGCTGGTTCAATTGAACCAATCTTCTCAGATTCATTGTCATGCATGATTAACGCAACCGCAATTGCAGTAATCAGAACCGGTAAACCGACTGCCATAAAGTTGAAGTAAGCAGGCAGGTTCATACCAAGCAAACCACCAATCAGGATCGGCCCTACAATCGCGCCCATACGACCAATCGCAGAAGACCAGCCAATACCTGTCGAACGTACTGCAAGTGGGTAGAACTGCGCAACATAGCTATATAGCAACATTTGTGAACCAATCGACGCTGCACCCGCCAGGAATACCAGGATGTAAAGTAAGAATTGGTTAGATGCAAAGCCCATTGAGCTCATCACAATCGCACCCATCATACCGAGGAACATCAGTACCGGTTTCAGGTGGAAACGATCCGCCAGAATACCACCACCCACAATACCTACAACCGCACCAACGTTCATCACCATCATGAACATCAAGCTGTTGTCCATCGAGTAGCCTGCTGCCATCATCAACTTCGGTAACCAGCTGCTCAGTGCATACATGGTTAACAGACAAGTGAAGAACGCGACCCAGAACAGTAAAGTATTGACCGCACGACCACGACGGAACAAACTCACCACGTTGGCTGCTTCAGGCACATTTTCCTGTGGCAAAGTGAAAGTTGTATTCTCAGTAACTGTCAGATTTGGCGCCAAGCGACGTACGATACGACGAGCTTCAGGCTGCTTGTTCTGCTTCACAATAAATGCGAGCGACTCAGGCAGGAATTTCCAGATCACTGGTAATAAAAACAGTGGAATACCCGCGATAAAGAACATGATTTGCCAACCAAAACTTGGCGTGAACCATGAACCTAATAACGCTGCCATCACGCCACCGACCGCATAACCACTAAACATGGTGGTCACCAGCGTACTACGCATTTTTTGTGGAGCATATTCCGAAGTCAATGCCACTAGGTTTGGCATTACACCACCAATACCAAGACCGGCAAGGAAACGTAAAATACCGAATTCGGTTGGGTTTGAAGCAAAGCCGCCAGCAAAAGTTAAACCACTAAATAATACAATACAGATCATGATCACTTTCTTACGACCGATCTTGTCCGCGAGGGAACCAAAGATCATCGCACCAAACATCATGCCGGCCAGCGCGGTACTTGCAAGCATTCCGGCCTGCACTGCACTTAAGCCCCAGTCTTGCATCAATAACGGTAAAACTACACCATTGATTGCGAGATCGTAGCCATCAAATAAGATAATGAGTAAACACCAAGCAACTACATTGAAGTGGAAAGGCGTGAATTTCGCATTATCGACTACAGAATTTACATCTATTTTTTCCGTTGTCATCGTTCTCATCTCCCATGAGTACTTGTCCATAACATCTTGTTGAAGACTGAAGTCAATCTTCAATGTCAGGCAATATACGCAAGCAGGATTTAAGGCACAATAAGACTAATTGATATTCTGCTATGCTCTCGGAAATGTCATTTATTTGCGTGATATGTCACACTATTATTAGTATAATCTTTTGAATAATTGATGTTTATTTTTTAATTTACACCATATTTAAGCTCTTTTAATCCACTTATTCTTTTGACCAATTGAATATTGATTTAATTTCATACTGAAGATATGAAAAAGCCCCTTTAAGTAAGGAGCTTTTTAACTGAATGGGTTAATTACGAGAGTTTAAATTTTGGCTGTTTTTAATTTTTTCACCATAATGCGACCAGGTTGTGGCTTACGAATCATTGAAATAGCGATGATGCCAATAATACCTGGCATTGCCACTGCGATAAAGTTCCATTTATGTGGTAACTCCATACCAAGCAGCATACCAATCACGATTGGGCCAACAATTGCACCTGTACGCCCTACAGCAGAAGCCCAACCAATACCAGTAGAACGTACTGCAACAGGATAGTATTGAGCAACATAGCTATATAACAAGATACTGGTACCAATAGATGAGGCACCTGCTAAACTGACAAGTAAATAAATAACAGGGGTTGGAGAATTAAAGCCCAAACCAACCAAAGATAGTACACCGACAGTTAACATACTCATAAGAACAGGTTTAAAGTCAAAACGGTCTGCCAAAATACCACCGCTAATGGTTCCGATCACGGCACCAATATTCAGTGCTAATAAGAACATTAAACTGCTACCTAAAGAATATCCCGCTGCCATCATCAGTTTTGGTAGCCAGCTTCCAAGTGCGTAAAGCATGAGTAAGCACATAAAGAAAGCAATCCAAAATAAGAATGTTCCTGTGGCACGATTTTCTGTAAATAAAGCTTTTACTGATGCACTTTGGGTCTGATCAGCGCTAGCTAGAACCAGTTCAGTATCTTCTTGTATGTCTGCAGTTGGCTCGACTTGCTTTATAAAACGACGTGCTTCATTCACTTTTTGTTCTTTAACGAGGAAAGTTAAAGACTCAGGTAAGAACTTCCAAAAAAATGGAACAAAAAGTAATGGAATACCTGCAATGAAGAACATAATTTCCCAACCAAAACTTGGTGTAAACCATGTACCGCATAATGCAGCCATAATACCGCCCACCGCATAACCACTAAACATGGTGGTTACCAGTGTGCTTTTTAAACGTTTAGGTGCATATTCAGACGTTAGAGCGACTAAGTTTGGTAATACACCACCAATCCCTAAACCAGCAATAAAACGTAAAATACCAAATTCTGTTGGATTAGTGGTAAATCCACCTAAAAATGTAAAAGCACTAAATAAAGAAACACAAATCAAGATAACTTTTTTACGACCAATTTTGTCTGCAAGCATCCCAAATAGCATGGCTCCAAACATCATGCCAGCCAGCGCTGTACTTGCAAGCATGCCTGCTTGAACAGCACTCATGCCCCACTCTTGCATAAGTAGAGGCAGAACGACACCGTTAATTGCTAAATCATATCCGTCAAATAGGACAATAAACAAACACCATAATACAATGCTTAAGTGAAATTTAGTGAATTTTGCCTGATCAATCACATCATTCACACTTACAGTGTTTGCTACTCGCTTCATGTTTTCTGCCATTTTTACTCACCTCCTGTGAGTTTTTTTCGTTGTTTTCAGCACGACACATGACCCTAACTCTTATTTATTATTTTTAATGATTCTTATCGCCATGTCTTCGCAACAACTTAGTTCAACACACCTACTTTTCATGCAATATCCGACTAAAGTCTTACTTATTCCTTAAAAATCTAAACCCATGAGTCTAGTTTTTAATCAATATTCAACAATTCCAAGAGCTATTTGACTAAAATCCCACGCATAAAAAAATCCCCCTCTGCCTTGGCGGAGGGGGATTTCGAATAATGAGCTGGCGATGACTTACTCTCACATGGGTAACCCCACACTACCATCAGCGCTAAGAGGTTTCACTTCTGAGTTCGGGAAGGGA